>JAZFQE010000170.1:0-15665 GCA_036444955.1 Gemmatimonadales bacterium | reverse complement strand
CCGCCAACCCCTTCGATGCCTGTACCTTCGTTATCGCCGCCGTCAACGTCGTCTTACCATGATCCACATGTCCTATCGTACCTACATTCACATGCGGCTTCGTACGCTCAAACTTTTGCTTGGCCATCGCCTATCCTCTCAAACGTTTAACCCTTGACCTTGCTGATTATTTCCTCTGCCTTCGATTGAGGCACTACCGAGTAATGTGAGAACTGCATACTGTACGCAGCCCTCCCCTGGGTAGAGGAGCGAAGCGAAGTCGTGTACCCAAACATCTCAGCTAGAGGAACGCTCGCCCCGATAACGTGACCTTTTCCCCGCTGAATCATCCCGCCCACCTTGCCGCGGCGACTATTGAGGTCACCGATCACGTCACCCAAATAATCGGCGGGGGTGACGACTTCGACGTCCATGATGGGCTCCAGCAGTACGGGATCCGCTCGTTGTATCGCTTCCTTGAGGCCAATCGAACCGGCAATCTTAAAAGCCATCTCGCTCGAATCCACGTTGTGATAACTTCCGTGCACCAGCTCAACCTTTACATCGACGATGGGGTAACCGGCCAAGAGGCCGTTGTCCAATGCTTCCTTGACACCCTTCTCCACCGCGCCTATGTACTCCCGGGGTACCACGCCGCCTACGATCTTGTCTTCGAACACGAACCCCTGACCCTGCTCGCCGGGCTCGACATTGAGAACCACGTGGCCGTACTGCCCACGGCCCCCGGTCTGGCGCACAAACTTTCCTTCGACGGTTTCAACTCGCTTGCGGATTGTTTCCCGGTAAGCCACCTGCGGTCGGCCGATATTCGCCGCCACTCGGAATTCGCGTTTCATCCGGTCCACTAGCACTTCGATGTGCAGTTCGCCCATTCCGGAAATGATGGTCTGCCCTGTCTCTTCGTCAGAGCGCACCTGGAAGGTCGGATCCTCTTCCGACAGCTTATCGAGGGCGACGTATAGCTTTTCCTGATCGGCTTTCGTCTTGGGCTCAATTGCTACAGATACGACCGGCGTCGGGAAGCGCATCCGTTCAAGAATGATCGGATTGTCCTCGTCGCAGAGTGTGTCTCCAGTCTTGGTAACTTTCAGACCGATAGCGGCGGCGATGTCGCCGGCCTTGACCGCCTTGATTTCTTCTCGCTTGTTAGCGTGCATCTGGAGCAGCCGCCCGATCCGCTCCCTTCGGTCCCGCGTCGGGTTGTACACGCTCGACCCAGCCTTGAGCACGCCGGAATAAACGCGGAAGAACGTGAGCTTACCTACATAGGGATCGGTGGCAATTTTGAAAGCGAGCGCGCTGAACGACTCTTCGTTAGACGGCTCGCGCCGGATTTTGCTCTCATCATGGTGTGGAAGGTGTCCTAAAATGGCGGGGACTTCGAGGGGGCTAGGAAGGTAGTCCACGATTCCGTCCAGTAGGCGCTGAACCCCTTTGTTCTTGAACGCCGCGCCACAGAAGACCGGAACAAGTTCGCCCAAGATCGTGGCTTCCCTGATCGCCCGCTGAACCTCCGTATCAGTCAACTCTTCACCGTCGAGGTACTTGTGGAGGAGTTCTTCGTCGTGCTCGACCGCCACCTCGACGAGCTCGTGCCTCAACGCCTCAACTTTTTCCTCGAACGCATTGGGTATTGCGCCTTCAACCCACTCGGCCCCGAGAGATTCTTCGTCGTAGACGACCTCCACGCGGCGAACCAAATCGATCAAACCCGTGAACAACTCACCCGCACCGAGGGGGATCTGTACAGCGTACGCCTTCGCCCCCAGGCGCTCGCGCATCATTGACACACAACGGTCGAAGTCGGCACCAACGCGGTCCATCTTGTTGACAAAGGCGATGCGTGGAACACCGTAACGGTCTGCCTGGCGCCAGACCGTCTCGGTCTGGGGCTCCACGCCACCGACCGCGTCGAGCAACGTCACGGCTCCGTCGAGCACCCGCAGCGAACGCTCGACTTCTACTGTGAAATCTACGTGCCCAGGAGTATCGATGATGTTGATCTGGTAGATATCGTCGAAGCGCTTCCACTCGCAGTAAGTGGCGGCGGCCGTAATGGTGATCCCGCGCTCCTGCTCCTGCTCCATCCAATCCATCGTAGCGGTGCCGTCGTGCACCTCTCCGAGCTTGTAGGTTCGCCCCGTGTAATACAGGATGCGCTCTGTAGTAGTCGTCTTCCCGGCATCAATGTGCGCCATGATGCCGATGTTTCTTATCCTTTCGAGCGCAGTTTTTCTCGACATACACCTGCTACTTCCCTTCATGCTACTTTGAGTACTCCAGTCAGCCGGGTCACAGATACGAAAAAACCGGGGCGACCGTCACCCACTCTCCTCGGGTAGGTCTCGCTCCGAACTCCGTCCGGAAGCTTTCGGCCCCCTGGGACGCAGGATCCCTTAAGTCAGGGTCCCGGAGTTGTCGATCTGAGGGTTCTAGTTACCACCGGTAGTGGGCGAAAGCTCGGTTCGCCTCAGCCATCCGGTGAGTGTCTTCCTTCTTTTTCATACTGCTGCCCTCACCCTGTGATGCCGCGATCAACTCGCCGGCAAGGCGCTGGGCCATCGTCTTTTCTTTTCTCTGCCGCGCAAACATCAAGATCCAACGCATCGCAAGTGACGCTCGGCGATCCGGCCGCACCTCAATTGGGACCTGATAGGTGGCTCCGCCAACTCTGCGGCTCTTCACCTCGATCGCAGGCTTGACGTTGGTCAGAGCTTGTTTGAAAACCTGAACACCCGTCTGGTCCGTGCGCTGCTCGATTGTATCCATCGCGTCGTAAAAGATCCTCTCAGCCACCGACTTCTTGCCCTGCACCATCAAGTTGTTGATAAACTTGCTGACGGTCTGGCTATCGTATCGCGGATCAGGGGGTACCTGCCGCTTGGTTGCTCTCTGACGACGACTCAACTGGGCCTCTTGGTTCCGTATTTGGAGCGCCGCTGGCGCCGGTCTGCCACGCCCGCGGTGTCCAACGTCCCACGGACGATGTGGTAGCGGACTCCCGGCAAATCCTTGACCCTGCCTCCCCGGATCAGCACGATGCTATGCTCTTGCAGATTATGCCCCTCACCCGGGATGTAACTGGTCACCTCGAACCCGTTGGTGAGGCGCACGCGTGCCACCTTCCGAAGCGCAGAGTTCGGCTTCTTAGGGGTCGTCGTGTAGACCCGCGTACAGACACCCCGCTTCTGCGGACTGCCCTTGAGCGCCGGGACCTTGTGTTTCTTCCGCACAGCTCGCCGGCCGTGTCGCAGCAGCTGATTGATTGTCGGCATAGATCTGCTTTATGTCCCCTTGAAACGCAATTTACTATAGCTTGCAAATATAGAATGTTCGGGCCAGCGGGTCAATGAATGGCCGGCCCTTCCGACTACCGAGGCTGAATATCGGCGGTAATCCGTGCCGTAAGAAACGGTCCCGCCACCGCTTCTTCCTCTTCCGGCGGAGGTGGGGGTTCAAACCCCGCCGGCGGCTCGATCTCAATCTCCGAATAGCGGTAGATGCCGGTGCCGGCCGGTATCAGGTGACCGATTATAATATTCTCCTTGAGGCCCAAGAGATCATCCTTGGCACCCTTGATAGCTGCATCGGTCAGCACGCGCGTTGTCTCCTGGAACGAAGCTGCCGAAATGAACGACTGCGTCGTCAGGGACGCTTTCGTGATTCCCAACAGGATGGGCTCGCTGGTAGCCGGATCCCCTCCGCGTTTGATCACAGCCGCGTTCTTCTCACGGAAGACCGTCCGATCCACACTCTCACTCTCTAGGAAACCAGTACTACCCGGATCAACGACCTGAATCTTTTGGAGCATCTGTTTTACGATCACACCGATGTGCTTGTCGTTGATTTTCACACCCTGGAGGCGGTACACTTCTTGAACCTCGTTGAGCAGATATTCCTGCACGGCGCGCGGACCCTTAATCCGCAATATGTCGTGCGGGTTGACGGGACCCTCCGTCAGTCGGTCCCCGGCACGCACCTTGTCACCTTCGTGGACTCTCAGGTGCTTGCCCGCAGGAACATCGTATACCTGAGGCTCACCCGAATCAGGCTCCACGAATATCTCCCGCTTGCCCCGTTTGATTTCACCGAACCGTATGGTTCCGTCGATCTCCGAGATCGTGGCCGGATCTTTCGGTCGGCGGGCCTCAAACAGTTCGGCCACGCGCGGCAGACCTCCGGTGATATCGCGCGTCTTGTACGCCTCACGTGAGATCTTCGCCAGGACCTCGCCAGCGTGGATTTCCCCTCCGTCCTCGGCCAGCAGTTGCGCTCCCTCAGGGATAACGAAATTCCGGACGCGCCGTTCTTTGCCACCTTTGATCTTCTGAACGATCTCAATGTGCGGGTGCAGCTTCTTCTCCCGATCCTCGATGATGACCCGCTGGCGCCGTGCGGTGAGCTCGTCGAGCACTTCCCGCACCGTCTCGTCTTCAACGATGTCCTTGAACCGGACGGTGCCCGCAACATCGACGATAATTGGATGGGAGTATGGATCCCATTCGAACAAGAGGTCGCCTTTCTTAACGTCCTGTCCGTCTTCAACCACCAGGAGGGCGCCAAGCGGTACCTGGAAGCGCGACCGCATCTGCCCGTCAGTATCGTGCAGAATTACCTCGCCTTCGTAGCCGGTTACTATTTCTTGGCCGTCCGGAAGGGTGACGTGCTTGAGACGGTCTCCAAACGATACCCGGCCGGCAAGCTTTGTCCTCCGCTGGGTGTGTTCAGCTTCACGCTGAGCGGTCCCGCCGATGTGGAACGTCCGCAGGGTAAGCTGCGTACCCGGCTCGCCGATAGACTGCGCTGCCAGGATTCCGACGGCCTCACCCTGATCCACCATGGCCATCGTGGCCAGATTCCGGCCATAGCACATGCGGCAGATCCCGCGCCGCGTCTCGCACGTAAGCACCGAGCGGATCCGCACTACCTCGATTCCCGACTCCTCGATGGCCGCAGCTGTTTCCTCGTCGACGAGCTGACCGGCTGCAGCGAGCAGCTTCGGATCCCCGTGCTCATCGTGCTCTTGGGGATCGTACACATCATCTGCCACAACTATTCCCGTGATTCGTTCGCCCAACGGCTCTATTATATCCTCCCCTTCTTTCAGCGCCGCAATCTCGAGACCTAGAATCGTGCCGCAATCTTCTTCCGTTATGGTCACGTCCTGAGCCACGTCGACAAGACGCCTGGTGAGATAACCGGCGTCCGCCGTCTTCAGCGCGGTGTCAGCAAGACCTTTGCGGGCTCCGTGTGTTGATATGAAATACTCCAACACGGTGAGCCCCTCGCGGAAGTTGGATTTGATCGGACTCTCGATAACCTCACCGATGCCACCAGTCAGTTTCTTCTGCGGCTTGGCCATGAGACCCCGCATTCCGGCGAGCTGCCGGATTTGGTCGCGACTTCCGCGGCTCCCGGAATCGAACATCATATAGACGGGATTGAATCCCTCCCTCGATCGGGAGAGGCCGCTGACCATCGCTTGGGCGATATCGTTGTTGGCGTGCGTCCAAGCGTCGATCACCTTGTTGTAGCGTTCACCAAACGTAATCTGGCCCGCTTCGTAGGCGCGCTGGAACCGCTCCACTCGATTGTTCGCGGCGTGGATTATCTCGTCTTTTTCCACTGGGATCTCGAGGTCGGAAAGCCCGATTGAAATTCCGCCCACCGTAGCATAACGGAAGCCAAACTCCTTGAGACGATCCAAAAAGGAAATAGTCTCGGCCAATCCCGCGCGGCGATACGACTCGAAGACAAGTGCCGAGAGCGTCTTCTTTCGCATCAGCTCGTTTTGAAACCCGAGCGACGATAGGAGAGCTGGCGGGAGAATGCTATTGAAGAAAACTCTCCCCACCGTTGTAGCTACCCAATGCGGAGTCTCATCCCCAGTCTCCTCCGGCGGTACATACCAGAAATGAATCGGCGACTGCAAATGCAGGTTTCCAGTGACCACTGCCATCTCGACTTCAGCGACTGTGGCGACGTGCGGAGCATCTTCAATCGCGGTTTCGAAATCCACCAGCTGCTTTGTCACGAAATAGCAGCCCAGAACCATGTCCTGGCTCGGCTCGGCAACCGGTCGCCCATCTGAAGGCTTGAGCACGTTGTTGCTCGCTAGCATCAGCACGCGGGCCTCCAGCTGCGCCTCGAATGAGAGCGGGACGTGCACAGCCATCTGGTCGCCGTCGAAGTCTGCGTTGAAGGCCGCACAGACGAGTGGGTGGATCCGAATCGCCTTGCCCTCTACCAGCACCGGCTCGAAGGCCTGGATTCCGAGGCGGTGCAATGTGGGCGCCCGGTTTAACAGAACAGGGTGATCCTGGATGATCTCCTCGAGGATCGAGTAGACTTCCGGGTCCTCCCGTTCGACGATCTTCTTGGCGCGCTTGACCGTTTCGGCGATGCCCTTTTCAACCAGCTTGTGGATGATGAACGGTTTGAACAGCTCTACCGCCATCGTCTTCGGAAGGCCGCATTGATGCAGTCGAAGCTCAGGACCGACCACAATGACGGATCTCCCGGAGTAATCCACCCGCTTGCCGAGTAGGTTCTGGCGGAACCTCCCCTGCTTACCCTTGAGCATGTCAGATAGAGATTTCAGGGGACGCTTGCCGCGGCCGCGGATGGCCTTGGTTCGTCTACCGTTGTCGAAAAGTGCGTCGACCGACTCTTGAAGCATGCGTTTTTCATTGCGCAGTATGACTTCCGGAGCCCGGTGCTGAATCAGCTTCTTGAGGCGGTTGTTGCGGTTGATGACTCTTCGATACAGATCGTTGAGATCGCTCGTAGCAAACCGGCCGCCGTCCAAGGGCACTAGGGGCCTCAGGTCAGGTGGTAGCACCGGGATAACATCTAGGATCATCCACGCCGGATTGTTGGGCAGGTCTCCCTTGTCACCTGAGTGCCGAAACGCGTCTATGATCTTGAGCCGCTTGAGCGTTTGCTTCTTGCGATGCTGACTGGTCTCGCCGGTCACGGTCGATCTGAGCTCCGAGCTCAATTTGTCCACATTGACGTGTCTTAGCATTTCCAGCACCGCGGGTCCGCCGATCTCTGCGAAAAACTCCTTGTCGCCTTCAGCTTTCGCCTTGTCTCGCAGCTCTAGGTACTGATCTTCCTCCAGCAACTCGCGTTGCTTGATGTCCTGCTGGCCAGGGTCGAGCACCACGTAGTTGGTGTAGTAGATCACCCTCTCCAGATCCTTCAGCGTCATGTCCAAGAGATTCCCCATTGGACTCGGCAACGTCTTCAAGAACCAGATGTGAGCGACGGGGACTGCGAGCTCGACGTGGCCCATGCGCTCCCGCCGCACCTTGGACAGCGTGACTTCAACGCCGCAGCGGTCGCAGATAACCCCGCGATACCTAATCCTCTTGTACTTCCCGCAGTGGCACTCCCAGTCCTTTACGGGCCCGAATATCCTCTCGCAGAAGAGGCCGTCACGCTCAGGCTTGAAGGATCGGTAGTTGATGGTCTCCGGCTTCGTGACCTCGCCCCACGACCACCACGTCCGCTGTCCCTGCAGTTCGAGGCGCTCTCGCTCCTTCGAGTCCTTGGGACCTCTCATCTCCTCGGGGCTCGCGATGCGAATCTGTATATAGTCGAAGCTGGGGCCCTTAGGTTCTCTTGAACTGCGAAAGTCGATCATTATGACTTACTCCTCACTATCGTCGGTGGAACCGAGGGTAACCCTAAGACCTAGGGCCTGTAGCTCTTTTACCAGCACGTTGAAGGACTCGGGAATTCCCGGGTCGGGTAAGTTCTGTCCTTTGACGATCGCCTCGTAGGTACGGCTACGTCCGTTCACGTCGTCCGACTTCACGGTCAGCATTTCCTGCAACACGTGAGCCGCACCGTACGCCTCAAGTGCCCATACCTCCATCTCACCAAACCGCTGACCACCGAACTGGGCCTTACCTGCAAGCGGTTGCTGTGTTACCAGACTGTAGGGCCCGATCGATCGGGCGTGAATCTTGTCGTCAACGAGGTGCGACAGCTTCATCATTACCAACGAGCCCACCGTCACCTCAAATGCAAATTCTTCACCCGAACGTCCGTCGCGGAGTCGGCACTGACCGGTCGGCGTAAGGCCGGCCAGCTTCAGCAATTCAACGCCTGCGTCGTCGACGCTGGCCTCACCCTTCGGACCAAGCAGCTTCGCCAGGGCCGGCAGATTACGATCCTCTAGCAGCGCCGGCACATTCAGAGCCGAGACTTTTTCAGACATCTTGAGGCCGGATCTCAATTCGGCCTTGTTGGCCTTAGGCAAATCCTTGGGCGCCGTGTCGAGCTGCATGCTGTGATACTCCGCCTGGAGCTCAGCATCCTCTCGATAACGTGCGCCCAATTCCTTCGCGGCGCTCGTCAGGAAGTCCCGGACACGCTTGTATACATCTCTCGTCGACTGCGACAGCGAGCGCTTCGACAGTACTTCTATATTGGCAGCAGCAAGCACCCGCTGGCCCGCGTCCTTGGACACAGCGCGCAGGTCGGTGACAAGGTTCCTCAGCTCTTCAGAGGACATCTCGGGCAGCCGCGAACGGAGCCGCAACGCCTGAGCAGCCCAGCTCAGTCCCGCAATCCGCAGCAGCACGCCTACTTCCATCTCATTTGCGCCCTGGAACACGGGTGTCTTCGCCGTGAATCCGAGCACTTGGGCAACCCACCCCAAGTGCGTCTCCAAGATCTGCCCGACATTCATTCGGCTTGGAACACCGAGCGGGTTGAGCACGATGTCTACCCCAGTTCCGTCGGGCATAAACGGCATGTCCTCTTCCGGCACGATGCGAGCAATGATGCCTTTGTTGCCGTGCCGTCCGGCCATCTTGTCGCCAACCGAGATCTTGCGCTTCTCCGCCAAGTAAACTTTCACCAACTGAATCACTCCCGGCGGGAGCTCGTCCGGCTGGAGGATCTTGTCGATCTGATCCTCCGCTTTCTCCTCGATTCTCGCACGCTCGGCATCAGCCACTCCAAAGGCGGCCTGGATGCGCTCGTTCACGCTCTTGGACGTCACCCTAAGCGTCTTAACATCCACTCGCGTGAGATCGATCTCGTCCAACTTGGCCTTGTTCAGCTTAGTGCCTTTGGATACGTGTTCCTCAACCGTTCCCTTCTTGAGCATTACGGCGACTTCCTGGCCGTGCAGCAGCTCACGAATCTCCTCGAGAAGCGCAGTGCTGATACGAGCCTTCTCTTCGTTCTCCAGCGCGCGAACTTCGCCAATCCGCTCCCCTCTATCCTTCTCGACAACTTGATCTTCGACTCGTGAGAATATCTTGACGTCGATAACCACACCCTCAGTCCCCGGTGATACCTTGAGCGACGAATCCTTAACATCCTTCGCTTTCTCACCGAAAATCGCCGTGAGCAGCTTCTCTTCTGGGGAAAGTTCCGTCTCGCCCTTCGGCGTGATCTTTCCAACGAGTATGTCACCGGATTTCACGTGCGCTCCAACACGGATGATCCCACGCTCGTCGAGATCGATCAGAGCCTCCTCGGACACATTCGGGATCTCTCTGGTTATCTCCTCTTGGCCCCGCTTCGTGTCACGCACATGCAGCTCGAGCTCCTGAATGTGTATTGAGCTGTAGATGTCCTCCTTGACGAGTCGCTCGGAGATGACGATTGCGTCTTCGAAGTTGTGACCGTACCACGGCATGAAGGCAACCAGAACGTTGGCGCCGAGCGCCAGCTCACCGAAATCGGTGGCAGCGCCGTCAGCGATCGTTTGCCCGGCCTTCACCCTTTCACCAACCCTCACGAGGGGGCGCTGGTTGATAGCGGTATCCTGATTCGTCCTCCAGAACTTCTTGAGGCGATACCGGTCGTGCTGCATCAGACGGGCCAGCGGCACCTCGCTACGACTCTTGCCGTTGAGCCCGGTATCAACAACGATCTCGTCAGCGGTCACCTTGCTGACCTCGCCCGCCCTCTTAGCTGTGACCACAGCACCGGAGTCCACAGCTACTTTCTTTTCGAGGCCGGTGCCCACAAGAGGGGCCTGTGGGAACAGCAGCGGCACCGACTGCCGCTGCATGTTACTTCCCATAAGCGCCCTGTTGGC
The DNA here is from genome assembly GCA_036444955.1 of Gemmatimonadales bacterium. GTDB lineage: Bacteria > Gemmatimonadota > Gemmatimonadetes > Gemmatimonadales > GWC2-71-9 > B16T1B5. The sequence continues at coordinate 5,599 of JAZFQE010000170.1, read as the reverse complement.
GTCGTCATGCTCGAGGAACGGGATCAGCGCGGCAGCGATCGACACCAACTGCTCGGGCGCCACGTCCATGAAATCGATGCGGCTGGGCGGCAGCATGGGATAGTCGTCCCTCTTGCGGCACAAGGCCATCTCGTTTACGAACCTGCCTGATTCGTCCAGCGGTGCATTTGCCTGCGCGACTGAAATCTCCTCTTCCTCGGCGGGCGACAGCCATTCAATCTCGCTGCTGACCTTCCCGTCGCGCACCCGTCGATAGGGCGTTTCTATGAAGCCGAGCTGGTTAACACGTGCGTACGTTGAAAGGCTAGTGATCAGGCCGATGTTAGGCCCTTCCGGCGTCTCAACCGGGCACATCCGCCCGTATTGCGAATAATGCACGTCACGAACCTCGAAGCCCGCGCGTTCACGGGTCAGGCCTCCGGGCCCCAACGCTGACAGGCGGCGTTTGTGCGTCAGCTCTGCTAGTGGGTTCGTCTGATCCATGAACTGGGACAACTGGGAGCTACCGAAGAACGCCTGAATGACTGCGCTCACCGTGCGAGCATTGACCAGGTCATCCAGCGTGATCTGGTCGGGATCGTTGTTGATGCTCATCCGCTCCTTGATCAGGCGCGCCATGCGCGACAACCCAACCGAGAACTGGTTGGCAATTAGTTCTCCCACGGTGCGGATCCGGCGATTGCCTAGATGATCTATATCGTCCGTGTAGCCCCGTCCTTCCGACAGCTCGATCAGGTATCGGAATATTGCGATGAAGTCTTCCTCAGTGAGGACGGAGTGGTCCGCCGCGGCATGGACCTTCAACCGTTGGTTGATTTTGTACCGTCCCACCCGCCCGAGATCATACCGCTGCGGGTTGAAGAAGAGCCTATCGAGCGCCGCGCGTGCCGTCTTGAGGTTGGGAGCCTCTCCCGGCCTCAGCAACGAGTAGATCTGCCTCAACGCCTCGGCTTCGCTATCAGTGGGGTCTTTGAGCAGCGTGTTCTTTAGGATCTGCGTTTCCACACGCGCCGAACTCAGCAGCACGTCCACTTTGTGGACATCAGCTTTGACAAGCTTGCTTCTTAGCGTGCGTGTGAGCTCTTTGCCGGCCTTCGCCAACACTTCGCCGGTGGCGGGGTCCGGAACGTCGAAAGCAAGCACCCGGGGCTCGATATCACGTTTCACAGCAGTTGGTCGATCTTCTTCGCGGAGATCAACGGCCGTGTAGCGTGCGAACACGTGCAGGGTCTTGACCCCGGCGCCCTTGAGCGATTCATAAAGCTCAAGCGTTAGCTCGTCCCCTTCAGAACAAAGCGGATCGCCGTCCTTTTCCTTGGGATTGGGAATGCTCTCTGCGACGAGCGTCCCCAACACATCACGCCGCAGTGCTCGTTCATCGTAACTCTTCGTAAGATTCAGCTTGCGCGTGGCGCAGAACAGACCGAGCACGTCGCTGTTCGAGCTATAGCCGAAAGCACGCAACAGTGCCGTGGCGGGAAATTTCTTCTTCTTGTCGATGTGAACGTACACCACATCGTGGATGTCGATGGTGAATTCGACCCATGACCCGCGAAACGGAATAATCCGGGCGCTGTAGAGGGTCTGCCCGTTCGGGTGAGTGGACACCTCGAATACGACACCCGGTGACCTGTGGAGTTGCGAGACGACGACGCGCTCAGCACCGTTTATGACGAACGTTCCGAGTGGAGTGAGGATCGGAAGCTCCCCGAGGTAGACTTCCTTCTCGATGATGTTTTTCACACGCTGCTCGCCGCTCTCCAAGGTCTCATTGATGATGAGGCGAAGAGTCGCCTTGAGCGGCGTCGAGTACGTCATATCACGTTCAATACATTCCTCAACCTCGTACTTGGGCTCACCCAGTGAGAAACTGACGTACTCCAGAGTGTAATTCCCGTTGACGTCTGTTATCGGGAATACTTCCCGAAATACGTGCTCTAGTCCGATATCAGAGTGATCCCCATCGGGATCAGCAGTCAACAACGCACTAAATGATTCCGTCTGGATGTCGAGGAGATGCGGCATCGGCATCGCCGGTTCCGTCCTAGCAAACGAAATAGTCGGTCGAGTTTTACTCATTACGGTTCCTCGAAATAGCTCAAACGGCCCCACGCACCCGGCGCACACTCCCGCCGCTGCACTTGGGGCTCACCGATTGAGCCGTGGTTTGAATGATTCCTGATTCGTTCATCCGCACTGTCTTGCTGGCGTAGGTCCTCCGGTGAACGAGCTAACGAGGTTGTTAGCCCGCACGCTACTCCAGTTCGACAGTGGCGCCCGCTTCCTCGAGCTTCGCCTTGGTTGACTCGGCCTCCTCCTTTGACACGCTCTCTTTTATTGGCCTAGGAGCTGAATCAACCAACTCCTTAGCTTCCTTGAGACCCAGCGAGGTCACTTCCCGAACGGCCTTGATCACCTGGATCTTCTTGGCTCCGATATCCTTTAGAACAACGTTGAAATCCGTCTTCTCTTCGGCGGCGGCATCGGGGTCACCCCCAGCCAGCGGAGCCACCGCCACAGGGGCAGCAGCCACGGTGACGTTGAACTTCTCCTTGAAAGCATCGATCAGGTCGGCCAAGTCGATAACCGACATGCTGCCGATCGCATCCAAGATTTCATCTTTGCTCAGACTCTTAGTAGTCATTCGTCTATCTCTCTGTGATTTGAGAACTCTCGATTATCTCCTAGCCTATGAACGTTCCGACCGTAACGCTTCCAGCACGCCTACAAATTGATTCAAAAGCCCGTGAGTAACTCCGAGAAATGCCTGCAGCGGCGCCTGCAGCACACCCACCATCTGTCCCATGAGCTGTTCATGCCCGGGAAGCGACGCCAGACGATCAATCTCCTGAGGAGTCACCGTCAGCCCGTCCACCATACCAGCGGTGACCGTAGGCCGCTTGTGTACCTTCTGGAAATCCTTGATGATCTTAGCGGCACTCGCTGGGTCGCCTTCCATCAAGACGAAGCCAGTCGGACCGTTGAGCTCGACCGCAAGACCGCTGATAGAAGCCTCGCTCAGAGCACGCGTCGCAAGCGTGTTCTTGACCACCAAGTAGTCGACACCTGCGTCCCGCAACTTGCGGCGCAATGTCGTTATCGACTTGACGGTGAGACCCGTGAAGTCGGTCAGGTAAATAGATGACGAGCGCGAAAAGCGTCGTGCGAGGCTTTCAACAACGGTCGCTTTCTCCGTGCGGTTCATCTGTACGCAGCCGTGTTAACACGCACTCCCGGACCCATGCTGCTCGAGAGCGTCACAGATTTTACGTAGGTGCCTTTCGCTGCCGACGGTTTGGCCTTCATCACGGAATCCATGAACGAGGCCAAATTCTGTTCGAGACTGTCGCTCCCGAAGGAAACCTTGCCGATCGGGGCGTGAAGATTACCGCTCTTGTCGACTCTAAACTCGATCTTCCCTGCTTTCACATCCTTCACGGCAGTTACCACGTCCATCGTTACGGTGCCCGATTTAGGATTTGGCATCAGTCCCCTCGGACCGAGAATCCGTCCCAGCTTGCCTACCTGCGACATCATATCAGGGGTTGCGATGACCACGTCACAGTCGAGCCAGCCGGCCTTGATCTTGTCTACGTATTCGGTCCCAACGAAGTCAGCACCGGCTTCCTTTGCATCCTTTTCCTTCTCACCCTGCGCGATGACCAGTACACGCAGAGTTTTGCCCGTCCCATTAGGCAGCGCTACAGTCCCGCGAACTATCTGATCAGCATGCCTCGGATCCACACCCAGATTTACCGCAACGTCTACACTTTCATCAAACTTGGCGAAAGATATTTCCTTTACGAGCTCAAGCGCTTCTTTAGATTCGTAGCTGCGTCCTGGTTCAACCTTGGCCACAGCAGCCTGATAAGCTTTACCACTCGCCACGTCAGCTCTCCACCGTGATTCCCATGGAGCGCGCTGTGCCCGCGATGATCCGCATCGCCGCCTCCACGTCGCTAGCGTTGAGATCGGGCCGTTTGATCTCCGCGATCTTGCGCACCTGTTCTCTGGTCACGTGGGCTACCTTATCTCTGTTGGGCATGGGGGATCCCTTATCGATTCCCGCCTCTTTGCGTAACAACACCGCCGCAGGCGGCGTTTTTGTGATGAAGCTGAACGACCGGTCCTGATAGATGGTGAGCTCGACTGGGATGATCATCCCAGACTGACTCTGCGTCTGCGTGTTGAACTGCCTACAGAAGTCCATGATGTTGATGCCATGCGGACCTAAGGCGGTGCCGACAGGGGGTGCAGGCGTAGCTTGGCCGGCCGGCACATGCAGTTTGACAAAACCAATCCGTTTTTTCGCCATTCTACTCCTTATTTCATCAGAGTAACCAGTCCCTGGCTACCATATTGACGCGTGGTCAGGTGCCGGCTCGATCAGTTGGGCGTCCGGCGGTCTTGTGTCTCAGTTTGCTTTTAGTTGCAGGTAGTCGAGCTCCACGGTCGTGGGTCGACCGAACAGGCTCACGCTAACCCGCACCTTCCCTTTGTCGGCAATGACATCTTCCACGGTGCCGCTGAAGTCTGAGAACGGACCCTCCATGATCTCGACAACCTGACCTGCCATGAACGGAATTTCTTCCTTGGCCTCCTCCGCGACAGTTTCATCCTCCACTCCAAGCAGTCGCTTGACCTCTTCCGGACGAAGCGGTTGCGGCTCCCATCCCCTGCCCACAAACTTGATCACGCCCTGTATGCTATTGATGACATGCAGCGTCTCCTGAGTCATGATCATCTCTACGATCACGTAACCCGGGAAAATTTTGCGCTCCACGGTCACCTTCTTGCCGTTCTTGATCTCGACAACATCCTGGATCGGTACGAGCGCCTGCCGGATGAGTTTCTCCTCCTCTGGCCGCGAATCGGAGTCGATCTTACGCTGGACCAATGACCTGACCTTGTTCTCGTGACCAGCGGTGGTTTGTATGGCGTACCACTTCGCTTCCATGGCAGTACTAATCACACGAAGATCCGCCCGAGAAAGTCGATCAACAGCATCGAGAAAATCTTATCCATTACCCCGATCACCACCCCGACAATCAGCACAAAGATCACGATGACGGTCGTGGACTTCCGCAGATCAAGAACAGTCGGCCACGTTACCTTCAGGATCTCGCCACGCACATCGCGCAAGAACGCCGTCGTCCTCAGGCCGAACGCGAGAACTGGTCGCCGCCAGGCGACGAACGCTCCCAGCACAGCGAGAGTGATAACAGCAGCGATCATTTGGCCGGTCGTCATTTTTTACTTTGATTCCTTGTGCAATCTGTAGTTACCACAGCGCGGACAGAATTTTCTCCACTCGACTCGCTGCGGATGCGTCCGCTTGTTCTTCGTCGTGAAGTAGTTCCGACTCTTACAGTCGCTGCACTCCATGATGATGTTGTCGCGCGCCATGTAGCTCGTTTACCTACTCATGTATTTTAGTGACGACGCCTGCGCCCACGGTGCGTCCGCCCTCGCGGATCGCGAATCGCAGGCCATCTTCCATGGCTATCGGCGTGATCAGATCAATCGCCATCTTCGTGTTGTCGCCCGGCATCACCATCTCCACACCCTCGGGCAACTCAACATTACCCGTCACATCCGT
>JAZFQE010000169.1:0-2807 GCA_036444955.1 Gemmatimonadales bacterium | reverse complement strand
ATGTCTACCCATCCGCATATTAATTGTTAACCAACGGCTGCTTACGGCCAAAAGGAGACATTCGGGAAGGTCAAGCGGCCCTCATGGTATCGGGGTCACCCATACTCTCGAGAACCTCGTGTAGATGTCGGAGTATGACCGTTAGATGATCTTCCTTTGAGAAGAATTTCGCCCGACAGTGCGGAATCGCTTGTGCCACTGCACGGGCCATTCCGATAGGGACGTGTCGGTCTTGTTCACCGTGCCAAAGATAGACGGGAAGTTCGATATCCGCCAGCCGAAAACCCCAGGGTCGTGCATACAGCCTCGCGTCGTAGGCTGGCCCCTTAGCCCCCTGCCTGAACGCTTCAAGTGTCGAAACCATGTACGCCTCTGCCAGGTCTGGACCCCCGAAAACCTCGCTGCTCTGGCTGAGTCGTGCAGCCAGCCGCCGCACCGCCTCGGGGTCGTTGAGGTAACGCCTATTCCGCCCCACAAAAGCCCAGAATAGCGGCCGAAGCATCAGCGGCGCTCGACGGGCGACAGTGAACTGCACGCGATTCAGAAGCATCATGTCTCGGACGCCTAGCTCGTGGACCGGACCCAGGCCCGCAATAACACCACAGGCAGTAAGTCTTTCGGGAATCCTGAACGCGCAAGCCAGTGCGTAAGGTCCACCACCGGATGCTCCTTGTACGGCAAACCTATCTATGCGCAAAGCGTCGGCCAATTCGACAACCGTCCCAGCCCAATCCAGCAGATTACGTTGAGGCCGGAAAGTCGAGTAGCCCATCCCAGGCCGATCAACTGAGATCAATCGCACGTCTAACCGGCGCGCGGCTCGGTCAATGAGCTTGCCCTCCAACCGGGAGCCAGGATGCCCGTGGAAGTGGAATACGGGCGTGCCCCCGGACGTGCCGTAACAGGCGTAGGCGAGTTCGCCGCCGCCTTGCAGCTGGATAGCTGATGGTGGAGTTCTTTTATGCACCAGCGTGAATATTAACTGTTAACGAATGTCTGCTTTCGGCCATAAGCAGACATTCAGATCGACCCCAACACGTACATTCTGAACGTCCGCTTTCGAGGACGAAGCGGAAATCCGATTCAGCCGCGTTAAACCCTTCGTTAACGGGTAAGAACGGCCACAAGCGGACATCGCAGCCTCAGAATATACGTGACGGCCAAGCCTAACAGTTGAATTGCCTGGCGGATTGCTAGGATGCTTCCGGATGCACTAGTGCTCCGGTAGCACTCCAGTGAGCCAGTGTAGAACGTTCAATACAAACTGCGCATTCTGCGGCGCCTCCGGGTGGTTCATGCCCATGGGGCCTTCCTCATCCACCTGTGCCGTGAACATCGCAGCCTCACCGAAAGCTGCCACCCGACCGGCACCGAAACGCACCGCCGCCCCTTGCAGCATTCCGTCGGCCCGAATGCGGGGCATCTGGTCGGTCAGGTCTCGAAAGGGATTCAATTGCAACACGAGCGTGGTATTCGGGGGAATGATCAACAACGGATCACCCGTGATGTCTCCGGCAAAGCGAAAAGCTTGACCTGAGAACGTCAACACAAAATCGATCTGCTCCGCCAAGCCCCGACCTTGTGTGATCGGGTGATCCTGGAGTGAGCCGATCTCGCGCCGGAACTGCAGTCGCTCTGTAGATCCGTTATAGAAGAGGAGGCCAAACCGTTCAGCGAGTCTAGCAGCAGCTCCGGGCCATGGCTGATGATCCGCGATTAAGAGCAGAGCACCTCCCTCTCGGATCCAGGTGACGATCACCTCGATTTCGTCGTCCGCGAACGCCGAAGCATTCGGAAGACGCGGGTCCTCGAGAGTTTCCTCAGCAAGCGCATTGGCAATCACCAAAACCTGCGCGTCTGCGAGCGCTGCAGGATGGAATGGAGACCGAAGCGACTTCACGACGTAGCCATCCCGGCGCAACAACTCAGCAAACGGACCATAGCGACCGGGGATCGTTACCTGCCGGTTCGCGCTAGAGTAATCAATCGTTGGCCCTATGGTATGAAAGTTGTGGTGGCCTTCGTCGACCAGCACGATTGGACCGCCACCTCGAGGATACGCTGGGGCGCCGACCGTCGGCTCGAAGTCAAGCGCGGCGAGTTGCTGGCCTTGGACGGACCCCGCCAGCACGGGGAAGAGGATGAGGGCGATGACACGAAGAGGAATCACGTTAGGCATGGCAAGGACTCATTATTGCAAGCAACTTGGCCGCTCGGTGCTTCTGAGTATAACCTCTGACTTTCCGTAACCGCGACGTCCGCTTTGGGTCGACTCCAGCCGTATGCACACCCGTGCATATTAACTGTTAACCAACGGCTGCTTTCGGCCATAAGCGGACATTCGCGATTGCGAGTTATTGCCCCCTAGACGGCCTTGAGATCGTTTACTCAAGGTGCGGGCGTGCCCGCTGCTACCGGCATGGTGAACACGAATCGCTGGCCGTCGGCGCGGACGTCCATCATCCAGCGGATGTCTCCTCCCAGGTCGCGGACGCGGAACAAAAGCCGCGGTGTTCCTATCTGGAATTCCGGAGTGATGGTCACATCCACGGCCATCACCTTGGAGTCCATCGTCTCTCTATCCTGGGTCACATAGATTATTTCCTTGCCGTCCTGTCCCCAAAAGGCTAAACGGGCACCATCGTCGGTGACCTGCCACGTTTCCTCGGCCGGCGCTGTGCCCGAAGAGGCGTCAAACGACCGTACCCAGACCCCCCATATGCCGGACTCGGTCGAGGTGTAGGCGAGAAAACGGCCGTCCGGAGAGAACCGTCCCCACTCCGCCTCGAACTCCTCGCGGACAAACT
>JAZFQE010000168.1:0-2114 GCA_036444955.1 Gemmatimonadales bacterium | reverse complement strand
TCTTTCGCTGGCTACCGTTCCAGACGCTTTACTACTTCTTCGGGACCGGCCGCAGGATTCACAGATCAAGAGCAACACCTGAGGTGAGTGAGGAAGGCCTCGTCGGGGGTTAGGAAACCGAGGCATTTTCTGGGCGTTGTGTTGATGGCCCAGACGATGTCGTGGATGTCCTGCTGGCTGTAGTCGGCGAGGTTGGTTTTTCTTGGGAGGTCGCGTCGGAGAACGCCGTTGGCGTTCTCGATGGAGCCGCGCTGCCAGGGTGAATGGGGATCACAGAACCAGGTTTTCATGTCGAGCGTCTGCGAGAGGTTCTGGTGTCTGGCAAATTCGGATCCATTGTCGAAGGTGATGGAGCGGCGCGCGAGCTGAGGCAGGCGCGCACCCAGAGCGGACCGAACTCGAAATGCAGATTGCCGGTGCTTGGCGCTGGCACCAGAAGGATTTGAGCAAAGGGTAGCGCTATTGCCGAAAAGTAGTGACGTTGGTGTCGGGCGCCGAGTCCCGAGCGTCTCAAGAGCCAAGGATGACTTGGCTGGGAGGCGACGATCCCGCCTTCCGAAGGATCGTGTAGACTGTCGCGTGGGGTCCCGAAAACCTACGATGGCTGGAGGTGGATGATTGATTGGCTCCGCGCTGGCAGGGAGTGGATTCAAGAGAGCACCGCTGCGGCCTACACGGGCACAGGACCGCCTGTTGTCAACCCGAATAGTACTTTTTTATCTCGCCAGTATATGAGCCCGAATCGGCGAAGCCGTATTGAGCATGCTCCTTGACGTTCACCATCGTAAGCAATACGCCGGCTACGTCACCGCCCGCGTCGACGATCTGCCTGAGTCCGTCAATGGCCACCTCGCGCCGTGTTTCCCTCCAGCGAACAAGAAACACGATTTTGTCGGCCAGACGGGAAAGAACCAGCGAGTCGGAAACGGCTGCAACGGGTGCAGAATCTAAGATCACGACGTCGTAACGCTGCGCAATCGTATCCAACAGTTTCTTCATAGACTCGGAGCCTAGAAGGCTGGGCGGATGTGGCGTCTTTCCCCCGGCTGGCAAAAGATGGGCTCCAGAATATTGATCCTCCTGAATCACATTATCTAGCACGGCCTCCCCGGCGAGGCATTCGACAAGGCCCGGTCTGGGCGCAGTGCCAAAGGCTTTGTGGACTTTGGGTCTGCGCAGGTCGCAATCGACAACTATGACTTTTTGACCGATGCTGGTCAGCAAACGGGCTAGTGAAATCACAATCGTTGTCTTGCCTTCCTTCGGCAGAGATGCGCAGACCAGGATCACCTTCGGCGGTTTGTCAGCACTGGACAGCAGCAGATTGGTATGAAGGCTCCGGATCGCCTCACCGAAAGCTGATGCAGGCTTATCCAAGATGTAACGTTCCGCTTTCCTACCGATCGCTTCCAGCCCCGTCAGTGCCGGAACGAGACCGAGTGGTGCTACGCCCATCAGTCGCTCGATCTGTTCCATACTGCGAAATCCCAGATCTAGCTGTTCGACAACGAATACCAGAAGAAGGCCCAAAAAAACCGCTCCCACAAAGGCCACAGCCAGAATGAGCTTCTTCTTGGGATGGGACGGAAACTGGGGCACAGCAGCGTAGGACAGGATCGTGGCATCGGCTTGCTGGAAATCCGCCTGGGAAATCGTCTCCTTGGAGCGCGCCAGTAAGTTTTCCAACAATGTCCGGGATGCCACCGCCTCTCGTTCCAGGGCTCGCAATCGCACCTCTTGGGTGTTCAGCTGCCCTACTTCTTTTTTGAGTTTGTTGAGCTCTGCACTCAGTGAGGCAGCGCGTGCCCGTGCGACGGCCACTTCGTTGCGAAGTCCATGAACGATTTTGTTGACCTCGACTTTGATCTTTCCCCTTAGATCGCGGAGCTGCGCCCGAGCGTTGATCATCTTAGGATGGCGCTCACCGTACTCCGCAGAGATTTCTGCCGTCTGACGTTCAAGCTGGGCTTCCTGCCCGCGAAGGTCCCGAATGAGCTCGGAGGCCAGGACCTCGCTTGCAGTCTCGATACCATTTGGCGACTTCAGCAGCCGTTCCGCTTGTTGGAACCGCGCCTCGGCTTCCGCCAGCATTGTGCGTTCCACAACGTACTGCC
>JAZFQE010000167.1:0-15208 GCA_036444955.1 Gemmatimonadales bacterium | reverse complement strand
GTATCCTCGGCCGGGTCGGGCCGGTAGAGTTTGTTCTCGGCGATTAGTGGGTCGCCGCTGTTTCCGCTAGCTGTGTCGCCGCCCGGCACAGCCTTGCCGCTCGTACAACGACTCGCCCGTGCTCTTTGCCGATCAGCTCGCGGGTGGGCGCTACCAATAGCGCGAGGGAGCGTGCCCCGCACTGTGTATCGCCGCTGGCCAACTCCCGAGTTGCTACAGCGAGAGCCTTTCTAAACGCGGGTGGGAGGGACAAACTGGTCAGCCGCCGCTCCAGGGCGGTGACTCTTCGCCGGTGGGACTTCTCACTGACCGGGTCCGGCGGAATTGACCCATCGCAGGTCCGCACCACGAGCCACAAAGAAAAGACGCCGTTACGGCGTGGCCCTCTCGCCGTGGTTGTCATCAGATCGAGCAGGTCGCGCTCGATCTGTTCTAGTTCGCGGTTCACGCTGCTTGCTGGAGTGCAGTGAGCACTGACCCCGGCGAGATTTCCCGCATGCAGAAGTGGTGCCCCAGGGGACATGATTCGGATCCGTTAATTGAGCACGGCCGGCACTCGAGATTCCGCTGTACAACGTGAGCGTCGGGCGCATATGGGAAAAACCCGAAATCCTTAACCGTTGGCCCGAAAACTGCTACGACGGGCGTGCCTACGGCCGTAGTCAGATGCATGAGTCCTGAGTCGTTGCACACGACAACTCTGGCGAGCGCGAGCATTGCCGCGGCCACTCCAAGCCGGTGTCCGTAGGCAGGAATTGCCGGTTCACCCACGAGGTGAGCCTCATCGCTCCTCCCTACCGCCACGACCTTCAGCCCCATAGCGATGAGAGACCGCGCCAGGTCTTGCCAGTGCATGGCGGGCCACCTCTTCGTGTTCTGACGGGAGCCGGGCGCTAGCACCACAGTTTCAGAGTCGACGATTCTGGCTGCCTTCTCAAGATCGGCTGGCGCCGGGTGTACATCCGGTGGATTACCGTCCGGTGCCACTCCGAGGTCCTTGGCCGCAGCGAAGTAGCGTTCAGCCACAGGCACGCTGTCCCGATAGACATTCCAACCCCATCCCGCCAACACCGATCTTGCCAACCTTCGCTTGCTGTAAGTGCTCCAAGTGCCTGGCACGATCAGGCGCAGCAGCCGGGATCTCAAGTTGTCGTGCAGATCGAGCACGTAGTCGAACCGCTCACTCCGTAGCTTCCTGCCGAGCGAGCAAAGCGATGCGCCGTCACCGAGTGTCTCGACTGCACTAAGGTGCGGGTTACCGTGCAAGACGGGGGCGTACTTTTCTTTCGTGACGAATGCGATGTGACCGTGGGGGTGCTCCGATCGGAGAGCGCGTATGAGAGGTGTGGTCAGTACAACGTCGCCGAGGGAGCTAAACCGTATAACCAGAATTCGGATTTCGGAATCCATCAATGGGGCAATGTACTGGGAGTTCTTAACACTCGCCAGAGACCGTTTCGTTGTTTCCGTCGGTTGAGCTAAGTTTCGATTGATGACACGTCCCAAAACGGTTCTCTGGGTCGACGATGAGGCAGACTCGCTCGAGGCCCACATTCTCTACCTGGAGGAGAACGGATATCGCGTCGAAACTGCTACGCACGGCGACGATGCCTTGGCCCTTCTCCAAGGGAAGTCCTACGGCATCATTCTGCTAGACGAACACATGCCGGGGAGGAGGGGATTGGAGCTCGTAGGCGAAATTCGCTCGTTAGATCCCGTGGTACCGTTGGTGATGGTGACGAAGAGCGAGGAGGCCGGCACCATTCGCGAGGCCATAGGCCTCGATACGGACGACTATCTCGTCAAGCCAGTCAGTCCGCGCCAGGTGTTGACGGTGGTGACTCGCCTCGTCGAAGGGGAACAGATCCGACGGCAGCGCACGGCTCGCGATTTTGTTACGCGATTCCGTGAGCTCGAGCAGAGGCGAAGCTCGGAGCTCGGCTGGCGTGAATGGATCGATCTAGTGTCAGAACTTTCCTACTGGGAGGTGCGGCTTTCAGAGAGGGGGGATCGGGCGCTACAGGACGCGCTTGCAACCTACCAAACAAGCTTGCGAATCGATTTTGCAAATTTTGTCAGGGAACACTATCCGCAATGGTTGACCAAGCCCGAGGGCGATCGGCCGCCGCTTTCAGTTGACTTGGGTAGTGAATTTCTGGTACCGCTGGTGAAACAACACGAGAGTGTGCTTTTCATCGTGATTGACTGCATGCGAATGGACCAGTGGGAAATGTTAAAACCGCGGATTGCCGAAATATTCGACATGGAGGTATCTCACTATTTCAGTATTTTGCCGACGGCTACGCCGTATTCACGGAATGCGATTTTCAGCGGCCTCTTTCCGGTAGAAATTGCGTCGCGTTATCCACAGTGGTGGCGTGAGCGGGAAGACACGGGCCTCAATGCGCACGAATCGGAGATGTTCCAGCTTCAGTTGGCCGAGCTAATCGGGTCACCGACGCGGGTGCGTTATGAAAAGCTATCGACCGGCGACGAAGGTCGGGCTATGCTGCGGCGGCTCTCAGGGCACCTGTCGGAACCCGGCGTTACTGCCCTTGTATTCAACTTTGTTGACCAACTGACTCACGGAAGGTCGGAAAACGAGATCCTATTTGAGGTCGCCCGAGATTCTGCCGCTCTCCGTGGTCTCACGAAGACATGGTTTCTGGACTCGGCCCTGCTGGGGGCGCTGAAAGAGGCTAATAGGCGCAAGGTGCCTGTACTCCTCACCACGGATCACGGATCAATCCACTGTATGACGCCGGCCACGGTTTTTGCCAAGCGCGATGCGACAACCAATCTGCGCTACAAATTCGGTGAGGATCTGAGAGCTGAAAAGAGGGAGGACGCCATTCTGGTGGAATCGCTCGAAAGTTGGGGACTGCCGAAGAAACCGCTCGGAGTGCGGTTGCTCATGGCTACGGCCGATCGTTTTTTCGTATATCCAACGAAGCTGCGACAGTACCAATCCAGATATCGGGGCGCTTTCCTGCACGGCGGGATTACGCCTGAGGAAGTGATCATCCCGATTGCCCTTCTTACGCCCCGGGGTGTCGCCTAAGGTGCGCCGCATTCGGCGCCTCGCCCACTTCCTGAAGCCTTACCGAGGGGCGTTTGCGCTGAGCCTCGGCGCAGCGTCAGTGGCCTCGTTGTTGGACGGTTTCAGTTTCGCTCTGATAATTCCCTTCCTGCGCGCCCTGTTCAACAATGGGGCAGCCTTGCACGAGCTTCCGACCGGAGTAGAGCAGATCATTGGTGTGGTCACGGGGGGACTACTGGCGTCGTCTGACTCGGCGGTCGTGTTGCGCAACACTGTCTTGCTTGTGTTCGCAATTATTACTGTGAAGAACTTGGCAGTTTTCGCCGCTTCGTATTCCGGAGCCTATATCGAGGAAGGTGTTGCGAAAGACCTCAGAGTCAGGATGTACGACCGGCTGTTCGGGTTTGGCCTGGGGTATTTTGAGCGGACACGAAGCGGGCAGCTACTATCGAGAATGCTCGCCGATGCCGAGCAAACCAAAACAGTTGTGAGCCACGCGCTCACTGGCGTGCTCCGGAACGGGTTGCTCATCGTCGTATACATGTTCATTCTGTTTTCCCTCTCGTGGAGGTTGGCGCTCCCCACACTTCTGCTTGCGCCGATGATCGCGCTGGCAGTGACCCCCCTCTTGCGCAAGATGAGATCGCGGTTGAGGGCTGCGCTGAACCATAGAGGAGAGCTCACTGCCGTTATGAACGAAACGGTTATTGGGGCTCGGCTGGTGAAGGCGCACGGTACAGAGAAATATGAGCGCTCCAGGTTTCGGCGGGCGTGCGAGCAGTATTTCTCTGGCATCGTCGGCGCGCAGAGGCTTGCGACTATGACTGGCCCGCTGAGTGAAACACTCGCCGCCGGAGTGCTGGTGGGACTGCTTCTTGGCGCCGGTTGGGTTACACAAGCGGACCTGACCATCAGGCCGGAGATATTTGTGACGTTTGTGGCTGTGACGATCAGGTTGCTGCCCGCGGTCAAGTCCGTTTCCCAATTTCCTGCGCACGCAATACATGCGCTTTCGGCTGCAGAACGGATCTTTGAAGTGATAGACCGGGAATCAGACGATGTGGATGCTGAGAGTGCTGCAGTCTTCCCGGGGCTCGTGCGGGAGATCGAGTTACGCGATGTATGGTTTGGCTACGGGAGCGGCCGCTGGGTACTCCGAGGGGTAAACCTGACGATAGAAAAGGGGCAGATAGTTGCAGTTGTGGGTCGATCGGGTTCCGGAAAATCCACGCTGGTGGATATGGTACCGCGTTTTCTGGAACCGCAGAGAGGGACGGTGATGATTGACGGGACGGCGATATCAGCCTACTCGCGCGCTTCACTACGGAAAAAAATGGGCATAGTGAGTCAAGAGGCCGTGGTCTTTAACGACACTGTGAGAGCTAACATTGCCTACGGCGCCCCCAACGCGGATCTGGACTCCGTAGTCGCGGCTGCACGAGCGGCCAACGCGCACCCGTTCATCACGAAACTTCCTCTGGGGTACGACACGACCCTGGGGGAGCGGGGGGCCGATCTCTCCGGCGGCGAACGGCAACGGATCGCGATTGCCCGGGCGCTATTTCGCGATCCCCCGATCCTAATTCTGGATGAAGCGACGTCCTCTCTCGATGCGGCGTCGGAGAGGCTGGTGCAGGAGGCGATTTCTCGCCTCCTGCACAACCGCACGGTGTTGGTTGTCGCACACAGGCTCTCGACAGTGCAGCGGGCGGATCTGATTGCCGTTCTGGAAGACGGCAAGGTGGTTGAATATGGAAATCACACCGATCTGATCGATCAAGCGGGGGCCTACCAGCGTCTCTATTCGCTGGCGACGGAAGCTGGGGAGATCGAATGAAGGTTACCGGCATCACCATTGTGAGAGACGCTGTTCGCCTCGACTTTCCGATCCTTGAAGCCGTCAGATCGATTTTGCCGCTTGTTGACGAAATGATCGTCAACGTCGGCACGTCGATGGACGGAACCCTTCGACTGCTGGAGGACGAACTGGACATTCCTGGTGTCAAGATCGTTGAGCGGCGGTGGGATGATTCTATCGGCGGAGCGATGCTTGCGGCGGAGACTCAGGTGGCCATTGATATGGCCTCGGGTGATTGGATCGTGTACGTACAGGCTGACGAAGTGCTGCACGAGTCGAGTGTCGACCCACTGAAAGAGGCGATGTACAGACATCTTTGCAATCATAGCGTCGAAGGACTTCTAGTCGACTTCGTCCACCACTACTGTACGCCGGACAAGGTTGCGACTTCACGCAGATGGTATCGACGCGAAGCGAGAGTTATTCGCGCGCGTGCTGGGGTAGAGAGTTTTGATGAGGCGCAGGGATTCCGGGTTGATCAGGGTAGGCGCAAGGTCAGAGTCTGCAGAACCGAGGCCGTCTACCATCATTATGGTTGGTCGCGGCCGAGGGCGGCTCTAGCTACCAAGAGGCGACTAGACTACGCCATCTATGGACGCAGGCCGCCGGAGGCCGAGGCACCGATCCTTCCATGGCAGTACGGAATTAGGTCGTTTCGAGATTCTCATCCCGCGCTGATGAAAGACTGGATACGTGATAGGAGGGGAACGTTCGCCCCGATCGGGAGGGCGCAGTGGGATCTGGATCAGGTGCGGCTCCTAGCGTCGGATCTTATCGAGAAGTGCTTCCGCATCAGATTGTGGGAGTACAGGAACTACGTCATTCTGTGACCGGCTTGAGGGTTCCGTACTCCGGGGGCAGTTCAGCGGAAGTGGTACCGGTTTCGGTTGTCATTCCCACACTCAATGAAGCGGCGCACATTGCTGGATGTATCTGTTCCGTGCCGTGGGCTGGCGAGGTGCTGGTGGTGGACGGGGGTAGTACTGACGGAACGAGAAAAGTAGCGTCGGAGTTCGGGGCGCGCGTGTTGAGTCACCCCGGGGCTACGATCGGCGGTCAGCGCAATGAGGGTGTTGGAGCCGCGAAGTATCCGTGGGTTTTTGCTCTGGATGCTGACGAACGGGCGGGCGTCGGTTTAGCCGAAGAAATACGCCGTGCTATTGCAGAGGATCAGGAACACGTGTACCAAATCAGACGCAGAAACCACTTTCTCGGGCAGGAGGTACGGTTTGGTGGATGGGGATCTGATTGGGTGGTCCGCTTGTTTCCCGGGCGCTATAGGTTTTCCGAACGGCGCGTTCACGAGTCGCTACGACACACGGCAACTGTCTGTCGTTTGAATTCCACGATAACGCACAATCCGTATCGCTCGCTGGCAGACTTCAAGCGTAAGATGGATCGATATTCCGCCTGGTTTGCGATGGATGAGATTGAACGTGGTTCACCAGCTCGAGTGAGCAAGCTGGTTACCCGCCCGCCGGCGAGATTTCTCAGGATGATATGTCTTCAAGGTGCGTTTCTCGACGGTTGGCGGGGAATCTTACTCGCATGGCTATCCGCGCTCTCGGTTTTTCACAAGTATCGCGCGCTCGTAGAGATGAGTGAGAGCCGACAAGCAGCGGATTGCAGCGTCTTGGATGCCTGAGCAGCGGCTCACCGAGGTCAGCGAACGATTCGCGAGCATGCGGGAAGGTCCTGCGAGGCGTTACGGAAGGCGGGTATATACTGCTCGGTCAGGGGAGGATCGATTCGGCTGTCACCCCACTGCTACAATTCAATCGACGATGTAACCGCCGCAGTGGAGTTCTCAGGCAAGCCTGTCAGGTGGCACCGATCTTCACAATTACGTTGTTTTTCTTACCTCGCCGCAACCAAAGATACTTGCCGCCTAAGAGCTGTTCCCGAGTTATCTGGAGGTTCTCATCAACGCGCTCGTTATTCACGTAGACGCCGCCTTGTCGCAACTGCCTCCTCGCCTCTCCTTTTGATTTAGTGAGACCGCTGCCAGCCACGAGGTCCACAATAGCCATCGGCAATTCTTCGGGGTTTGCCTCCCACGTGGGCAATTCCTGCTCGAGCGCTAGCCAGGTTGCCTCGTCAGCGTCATGCAGGTTCGCGCCGCGAAAGATGATCCGTGATGCCTGCTCGACCGCGCGCGCCACATTCTCACCGTGAACCCGTTCCGTAACTTCGCGCGCGAGTTCTCGATGCGGTATCCGGGCCGACGTGTCAGAACTGTGTTCGGTCATCAGCATAGTGATTTCATCTTTGGTCTTGAATGTGAAAATCTTGAGATAGTTCTCCACGTCGGCATCGCCAACGTTAATCCAGAACTGATAGAACCGGTACGGCGACGTCGCGTCTGGTTCGAGCCAGACGCTTCCCGACTCGGTTTTGCCGAACTTCGCGCCCGATGCGGCAGTGATGAGAGGGGCGCACAGTCCATGAGCCTGTTCGCCAGTAACACGCCTGACCAGTTCGGTGCCCGCAGTGATGTTGCCCCACTGGTCGCTGCCGCCCAGCTGGAGTTCACAGTGATGTTTTTGGTACAGGTTCAAGAAGTCGTACGCCTGGAGTAACATGTAGCTGAACTCCGTGAACGATATGCCCGAACCCGTTCTAGCGCGGACTGATTCCTTCTGCGTCATATAGGAGATCGTAAAGTGTTTGCCGATATTCCTCAGGAATTCTACGAGCGTCATCGAGCAAAGCCACTCGCTGTTGTCCAAGAGGAGGGCGCCGGTCTTTGGGTCGTCAAAATCCAAAAATCTCGACATCTGAACCCTCTGACTGTCCCCGTTTCTTCGGATTTGATCTTCGGACAGGAGGGGGCGCTCCTCGCTTTTCCCACTCGGATCCCCAATCAAACCCGTGCCGCCGCCCATGAGCACAATGGGCCTCCCGCCGAATCGCTGCAGATGGGCAAGCAGCATCAGCGGCACGAGGTTACCGATTTGGAGGCTCGGCGCCGTGGGGTCAAAGCCTACGTAGCCGGTAATTGGACCCTTAGCGAGTCGCTGCTCGAGTTTAGGGGTAGAATCAAAGAGCAGTCCGCGCCACTTCAGCTCGCTCAGAAATTCCTTCATCGGCGCCAAGGTTATGCTATTGTCTCTTCTCTGGCAAGCAGAGGCCGGAGCTGATTAACTTTCGGATCGCACATGGCAACCAGTAGGGACACCGCTGCAAGTTGGATCGCGAGAAGCCCGACGATAATGATCGCCGGAGCCAGCGTGATAGCGGCCTCCGGCCTTGGGATGGGGGCCGCTGTGGGGTCGTGGACCAGAGCCTGTGCTGGCGGTAACTGTCCCTCCATAGCCGTTTTGGACCAGTATAGACCGCGCCAGTCGTCAAAGATCTACGCCGCGGACGGCCGGCTAGTGGCTGATCTCGGCGCTGATCTAAGAACCGTGAGACGGCTCGAGAACATGACTCCCGCCTTGAGAGCTGCGTTCGTTGCCGTCGAAGACAAACGATTCTTCGAGCACAACGGCGTCGACCTACGACGGGTCCTCGGAGCCGTGATAGCCAACTTCAGGTGTCTCTGCTTCAGGGAGGGGTTTTCAACGATTACGATGCAACTCGCGCGCAACGTGTTCCCTGAACGCCTACCAAGCACGAAGCAAATCTCCCGAAAAGTGCGCGAGGTCTTGGTTGCGCGGGAACTCGAGCGTACATATACAAAAGAGAGAATCCTCGAGCTGTACCTCAATCAGATCTATCTCGGATACAACTGGTACGGTGTCGAAACGGCGTCCCAGAGATATTTCGGTAAGTCATCGAGTGATCTCAATGTGGCTGAAGCTGCGCTGCTCGCTGCAGTTGCCAACGTTCCCAATTTCTATAACCCACTGAGATACCCCGACAGAGCGGTTCGACGGCGCAACACGGTCATCAACCTGATGCGCAACCAGGGGTTCTTGGGCGCTCTCGAAGCTGAACGTTGGAAGGCGTACCCCTTAGAATTGAGTTCACGGCGCGATTACAGCGAGACAGCGCCTTACTTCGTTGAGTGGGTGAGGCGGGAGCTGTTCGCGCGGTTTGGTCAGAACCTCTACGAGCAGGGATACCGGGTGTACACGACTCTGGATCTGGATATGCAGGCGGCTGCGGAGCGTGCGCTGAGCCAACAGCTCGCCAGAATAGAGGGCGGTGACTATGGACCTTATGAGCACATGACCTATGAGGATTACTTGAGTGAGGGTGGGGGTGAGCGCAGCGTGACAAACGCGCCGTATCTTCAGGCGGCGTTTGTCGCTATGGATGCGGACAGCGGCTACGTCCGGGCCCTCGTGGGCGGGAGGGACTTTAGAAATTCGGAGTTCAACCGAGCCACTCAAGCAGCGCGGCAGCCGGGATCGGCGTTCAAGCCGTTCGTGTATACGGCGGCCATCAGGTCGGGCCGGCCCGCCAGTCACATAGTGAACGACGAGCCGTTGAGCCTTCTCGAGCCGACCGATAGTATGCCGTGGGAGCCCGTGAATTTCGAGGGCGACTTCCGCGGTCCCATGACGCTGCGCCGCGGTATCAGATTGTCGCGGAATCTGGTGGCCATTCA
The DNA here is from genome assembly GCA_036444955.1 of Gemmatimonadales bacterium. Taxonomy (GTDB): domain Bacteria; phylum Gemmatimonadota; class Gemmatimonadetes; order Gemmatimonadales; family GWC2-71-9; genus B16T1B5. The sequence goes on along the minus strand of JAZFQE010000167.1, from coordinate 5,755 downwards.
GCTTGGACTCGAGCTTGGCATCGAGGCCGTTAGAGGTGAAGCACTGCGATTCGGCCTGTCGACGCGCCTACCCAGAGTCAATTCGCTTTCGATAGGGTCTGCTTCGGTCATCCCGCTAGAGATGGTATCCGCGTACAGCGCCTTTGCTAATCTCGGGGTCAGGAGTACACCGATTGGAATTGTACGAGTCGAGGATGAACAGGGAAACATCGTACTTGAACCGCAGGTTAGACGGGATCAGATCCTCGACGAGGAGTCGGCGTGGATCATGACTAGCATGTTGCAGGACGTGGTAAATAGGGGGACCGCCCGCAGCGGTGTGCGGGACAGTGCCGGGTTCCGGCACCCCGCTGGCGGCAAGACAGGTACAACTAACGATGGCCGCGACGTGTGGTTCATCGGGTTCACCAGCGAGTTGGTTGCCGCAGTATGGATTGGGTTTGACGTTCCGAGGCGCATCAAGGCGCATTCTTCGGGCGGACGTTTGGCTGCGCCGGCTTGGGGCAGATTCATGCGCGATGTTTACGAGAGGCGACCAGCTCCTGCCGGATGGGAGAGGCCGACATCGCTTGTCATGGCCGAGATAGACGGCGTGACCGGGTATTTGGCGACCGAGTACTGCCCGGGTGAGGTTCGCTACTTCGAGTGGTTCATACCCGGCACTGTGCCGAAGGAGTTCTGTCCTATACACACCCGTCGCACCCCGGGGAGCTCCAGCGGCGAAGACCGGCCGAGCGGACGCTTCGGAAACTGAAACTGCTGAGAATCGAGGCTGGGGTGGTCTGGCCAGTGGCCACCGCTCCCATCGAACGCGGTGCTATACTCGTCGGAGACGATGGCCGCATAGCTGAAATAGGTCCCGCACCGACAGTTCCTCTTCCGGAAGAAACGACCTCGCTTGTGCTCGCCGATAGCATGATCCTGCCGGGAGTTGTGAACGCCCATACACATCTCGAACTCACTGGCTTCCGCGGCCAGATCGAAGAAGACGACTTCTTCCAGTGGATCCAACACGTCAGATCGGCTAAAGAGGCAGCAAGCTACGGCGAGCTACAAATTGCTGCCCGTGATGGGTTGCGGGAAGCATGGTCGTTTGGTGTTACTTGCGTAGCCGACACCGGCAGCACGGCAGCCGCGGCGCAAGCGATCCAAGATTTGGGTGGGAGGGGCGTCGTTTACCAAGAGGTGTTCGGGCCGGATCCCGCGCAATCGGATGCATCACTGGCAGGCCTACGCGAGAGAATACAGGAGCTCCGGGCCCATTCCACAGCGTTCCTTCGGACGGGCGTTTCGCCACACGCGCCTTACACGGTAAGTGCTGAACTGTTTTCATCGGTTGCCGAATATGCCCGGTTTGAGGGACTGCCGATCGCTGTGCACGTTGCAGAGTCGCACGCGGAAACTGACTTGGTTGCGCGCGGGTCGGGCCGGTTCGCTGAGGATCGCGCAGAGCGCGGGCTGCCTCCGATCCGATCGGCGCGATCGCCGGTTGAGTTTCTGGAGAGCACCGGCATACTCGGGCCGGACCTCCTTGCGATTCACTGCGTTCAAATCTCGGCGGAGGACATTGAGCGCCTCGCCGACGCAGGAGTATCGGTGGCTGTGTGCGCTAATTCCAATTGGCGCCACGGTCACGGGTTCCCGAATCCGCGGGCGCTGATCGACGCAGGAGTAACTGTCTGTGTGGGAACAGATTCGGTTGCTAGTGTGGAGGTCATCGATCCGTTTGCCGAGGCTCGCGCGCTGGTCGACTTGGGTTTGTCGCCGGTCGAAGTCGTGGAGTGTCTCACTGTGCGAGGGGCTGAAGCCCTCGGTTGGGGTGCAGACATTGGGACGTTAGAGAAGGGTAAGTGGGCAGACCTTTGCGTGCTGGACGCCCCCCGGATTTCGCCCGAGGCAGATGCCGCGGCCAACGCAGTCGTGGGTGCCAGCGCCGAAGCTCTGCTAGCCACTCTCGTGGCCGGCCGCACCGTTTATTGCTCCAGTAGCTTCGCGGAAGAGATACCCCCTCGCTTAACCCTGCCTCATACATGAAAGACATCACGCGCGCCAGGCGATACGGTTGGCGTGCTCCGAGTCGAGTTCCTCGTATCTGAAGACTTCATCAGCCCAGGCTGCAAAATGTTCAAGAGTCATCCGGTGAGGTGTTCTTGAGTCCCCTGCTTCAGCGTTTCACGATCCGATATTTGATTCTGCGGCAGACATTCCGGTTAGTCCCGGCGGGGAGGACAGTATTGCCCTGTTTTGCGACCGCTAGTACAATTCTAGCTCAACTCATCTGTGGACACCGTTCCTGCACGGTGATGGGATTTGTATGCAAGCTTTGAGCATTGATGCACGCTGCCTAGCGCTCAACGCGTCGTTCGAACCGTTAACCATGGTTCCGGTTCGGCGTGCGCTCCGCTTGGTACTCGATGGGAAAGCCGAGGTTGTTGAGGCTGATGGAAGACGCGTTATTCGCAGTGTAACGCTTGCACTTCCTCGGCCCGCCGTGATTCGCCTCGTGAGATTCGTTCACGTTCCAAGGAAATTCAGGCGCCAGGTGACCAACACGTTCCTGTTTGCTCGCGACAACTACACGTGTCAGTACTGCGCGAGGTCCCAAAGACAATTGCGATCTCGGGAGTGTCTTACTAGGGACCATCTGGTGCCACTGTCCCGCGGCGGAACGAACGCGTGGACCAATGTGGTGACTTCGTGTTCATCCTGTAACATTCGAAAGTCGAACAAGCTCCCACGGGAGTGCGGCATGAAACTACTAAGCCGGCCGCATGAACCTCATTTCGTTCACTTAGCTTGGGCAGTGCGCCGGCTTACGCCCATCCAGTCCAAGTACATCGGACTATTCTACGGATCTGATACGCTCGCTGAACTTCGCAGTCTGTCTTAAAGGGTCCTGGCCCCGTTTCTTGTTGACGGCACTTAAGTTCATTACTTTGAAGGGTTAAGCTCTCGGGAGAGATGGTTTGGGCGGGTATCATCTTGCCGCAGGACTCACCCAGCTGTTGATCAGGCGTGCGATTTCTTCGAAGCTCTTCCGGTAGGCGAGGACGGTAACGTAGATCGGGAAGCACTTGCCCAGACCGTGGGTCTGGAAACGAGCGAAAAGTGAACGAAAATAATTCCGTATCCGAACGCAATACGCGCGTGTCCAACGCCGCGCTCCTCATTGATTTCGACAACGTTACAATGGGGATACGATCAGACCTTCAGCAACACCTGAAGAAACTCCTCGCCACGGAAATTTTTAAGGGCAAGGTCTCGGTGCAGCGAGCATATGCTGACTGGAGGCGCTACCCGCAATATATCGTGCCACTCTCGGAGGCATCGATCGACCTAATTTTTGCTCCTGCGTTTGGGGCCAACAAGAAGAACGCTACCGACATCAGGCTGGCGATTGACGCCTTGGAGCTAGTGTTCACGAGACCAGAAATCGGAGCATTCATCCTGCTCTCGGGTGATGGTGACTTCTCGAGTCTTGTCCTCAAACTCAAGGAATACGGCAAGTACGTGATTGGGGTCGGGATAAGAGAATCGTCCAGCAATCTGCTAGTGCAGAACTGCGACGAATACTACAGCTACAGTGAACTGACCGGTTTTGCTCGCGAAGGCGCAGAGGACCTGCCGAAGCGAGATCCCTGGGAATTGGTGGTCCAGGCGGTTCTCAGAATGAAGGAAAACGGCGACGTCATGCGATCAGATCGGCTGAAACAAGTCATGCAGGAGATCGACAGCCATTTCAGCGAGAAGAACGCAGGCTTCAATCGCTTTGGCAAATTCGTTGCGGAGGCGGGCAAGAGATTGCTTCTTCGACTCACGAAGATGGAGAACGGTCAGTACGAAATCGCTATCGGGCCAGACGCGAACATTCCACCCGAGCTCGAGGTAGATGCTCAGGCCCACTCGAGTTTGGGCGTGGTCACACAGGCAGAACCTGTGGTGACTGCCAAGTTGACGCTCTCCGGTGCGTTCCGGCTGTTGAGAAGATCGCTGGAAGAATTGGGCGAAGGCCCCCATGCGGCGGAACATGTGCGCCAGCGCATGTTGTCGATCAATGACGGCGGCAGCGATCCGGTTCTCGAGGGCTCCAGATTCAACAGGTTGCTACGGCAGGCGCACGATGCCGAGTTGATCGAGGTAGCCAAGAGCGACACCGATGGCTATCTGGTGCGGTTGTCCCAAACGTCTGCCGGCGAGAAGTCGGATTCGCAGTCAACCGAACGGGAAGACGCAGCGCAGCAGGCAGTGAAGGGAGTGGAGAGCTCGCGGGGGGAGCGGGGTGATAAAAAAGGTAAACGACCAACCGCTCGAGCCGCCAAGCAGAGAGGAATTGGATTTAGGAAAGGCGCTACGTCGAAAAGTCCGTCAGCTAACACTGCTGAACAAAACGGGGCCGACCAAGAAACGCGTGTCGTTAGCGGGCCACAGTCGAAGAAGTCCGCCCCTGGCGCCAAGCGCGCCGCTAGATCGACGGCTCGACCAGAAGAAAAAACCGCAGGCAAGAGGAAGGGCGCCCAAGGCAACGAGGCAAAGCGCCCTCGAGAGACTCCGACGCGCGGTAGTCGGCCAAAACGCACTCGAGAGGCTCCTACAGGCGGGAGTGGACCAAAGCATTCAACGATGCGAAACGCGAAAGGGAGCAAGTCAGCTCAGTCGGGGCGCAGGAAGCCGCCTGAACCCAGCGCTGCGGAGCCTGCTGAACCACCTAAGAAGGATTCAAGTCGGCGTCCGGCCGGTATCTTGAGGAGAATGGGCGCCGCGGTGCAGAAGACGCTGCGCAGGGACCCGGCGGACGAGTACGAGCTCTAATCGACTGTGAGTGGGCGGAAGCTTCCAGATCAGTTTTTCGCGCGTGATGCTGTGAATGTTGCGCGCGATCTTTTGGGATGTGTCCTGAACACAACAGTTGGCGGCGCCCTAACGACCGGAAGGATTGTAGAAGTAGAGGCCTACGTAGGACCGGAGGATCCCGCCGCTCACGGCTTCCGAGCCCGAAAGTCCAAACGCAATCAGTGGTTGTTCGGCCCCGCCGGTACTGCCTACGTCTACTTTATTTACGGGATGCACTGGTGCTTCAACGTCGTGGTCTTGCCCGAAGGCGTTCCGGCGGCAGTTCTTGTCAGAGCGCTGGAGCCCCGGGAAGGACTGGATACAATGCGCGAGCGGCGGGGCGGTGGAATCGACACTAGCCGCCTTTGCCGTGGTCCAGGATGTCTGAGTCGGGCCTTGGGTATTACCGGTGACCTCAACGGCTGCAGCACCTCGGACGGATTAATATCAATTCATCAGTCTAGCGGACCAAAACCGACGATAGAGACTACTCCCCGAGTTGGGATATCCAAAGCCAAAGATTGGCCGCTCCGCTTTTACGAGAAGAACTCTCAGTGGGTGTCCGGATAGTCGAAGGGATGTCCGGCCTCACGGCAACCTCCCCAACAACACCGAATTGAAGAGCAATTTGAACGTACCGTAGGTTTGCCCTCGGTGCTGGGGTCTGAACCCAATTAGTACGATTCGGCCCTCACCAACCGGGATATCCACCATCGCCGCCCGGTCGACGATATAGTCTTCGTGGTCAGCGTAGCCCGACCGGAGCGGCTCGTTTACATATCGCGCTAGCGTTCGAGCCGGCGGAGACACGTCGAATACCGGGCTCGTGTCAAAGAAGACATGCAACAGATCTGGAACTCCAGAAGTAATCGCCGACTGTCCCTCCAGCCGGACCGCTAGAATGGACCCGGGCGCGTAGAACAGG
>JAZFQE010000166.1:0-31021 GCA_036444955.1 Gemmatimonadales bacterium | reverse complement strand
TTCAGCAACGTCTGCCCAAACTGAAATCGAAGCTGCAACCGGGCGGGTTGCTATGGGTGACGTATCCTAAAGGCAGCTCTAAAATCGATTCCGATATCAATAGAGACAGCATCTACAACTTCGCCGCCACCGTCGGTCTGCAAGGCGTGGCGATGATTGCGGTGGATGATGATTGGTCCGCGTTTAGGTTTAAGAAGATCGATTGAACGAGTGAACTACACCACGCAATTACCCACGCTGCCAGGCAGTACGATTTCTGGCTTCCGACCTGCCTACCTGAGCTTGAGCCGGGTTGAACTTGAGGAGCGCGTGCATCGCGCGCTCGAGTGCTTGAGGGACTGCCGGGCGTGTCCGCGGGATTGCGGTGTGAACCGACTCGAGAACAGGTGGGCTGCGTGCAAGACGGGTCGCTACGCTGTGATCGGCAGCCACTTCCCGCACTTCGGGGAGGAGGACTGTCTCAGGGGATGGAACGGTTCGGGAACGATCTTCTTCTCTCACTGCAACCTGCGCTGCGTCTTCTGCCAAAACTATGACATAAGTCAGGCGATAAAGGCTAATCAGGCCCCGCCGGGATCACCCCCGCACGACATTGCCAGCATGATGTTGGAGCTTCAGGCGCGGGGATGCCACAACATCAACTTCGTCACGCCCGAACACGTCGTGCCCCAGGTAATCGAGGCGGTCGCCGTCGCCATAGGGCAGGGCCTTACACTACCGATCGTCTACAATACCAGCGCTTATGACTCGCTCGAAAGCATCGAGCTGATGAGCGGCATAGTCGACATATACATGCCAGACTTCAAGTATTGGTCCCCGGAGCGGAGTCGCACGTTCATGAAGGCTGAAGACTATCCTTGTGTCGCACGCACCGTGATCAAGGAAATGCATCAACAGGTCGGGCAGCTTGTAATGGACGACGACGGCCTGGCTAAGCGGGGGCTATTGATCAGGCATCTGGTAATGCCCGGATGCTTGGATGAAACCCGGTCGATTCTAACCTGGATTGCCGAGCAGCTTGGTTCCGACACCTACGTGAATTTGATGGACCAGTACTATCCCGCCGGAAAGGTGAGCAGCACCCAGTACGCGGAGATTAATCGGCGCCTGACGGCCGCCGAGTTTGCTGACGCGCAGGAGATCGCCCGCGAGCTCGGCCTGCGGCGGCTAGACGAGCGCAAGCCGGACTGGCGCCTAATGAAAAAGTTCTTGGTAGTCTGACGCCTTACCCCGCATCCCAACATCATCCTTGTCACTGCGCTGGTCTGATCGGAGGGCCAGATATCTGATCACATCCGCGCTTGCGTTATGGCGGGGAGGTTCGCCCTCGATGAAGCTCGCCTTTCCTGACACGCGCGTGCTCCTCACAGAGCCAGGTTACGCCATCGATACATACGGTTGCAGGGCGATCACACCTAATCCGTGGGTCGGATACGTCGCTTCCGGCAGGTTCCTCTTCGTAGCCGACGACAAAGGGGCAAGTTCGTCGACTATCTGCATCACTCATAATCCCTCGCACATATCACCTTAATGCAGCCTCCTGCCCCAAACAGTTCTCCCGGCCTTCGCCAAGATATCCACACGCGGAACGAACCCGACAAACCGGCTGTCAGGCCAACCCACCATATCCCTGGTGTCGGACAGAAGTACAACCGAATCGGTCGGTACGATCCACGGACCCCAATCGTAGATTGTCTTTTCAATTGCCAATTCGGATCGTGAAGCGGCCGGTTTCATGATCTGGTACGGCCACTCTTGCACAGCACCGTTCAAAATCACGGCCCCTGAGCTCATCGCAACGGTGTCACCCGGCAGCGCAACCAGTCTCCGGAGAACGTGAAAAACTCCATCTGCATCCTCGAAGCGGAAGAGAACTAGGTCGCCGCGCTCCAGCTCACCGGGCGGGCTCCAGGCCAAAAAATATTCGCGGGCACTCAACGTCGGCTCCATGGACGGGCCCGTCATGTAATAGATCGATGGCCAGCGCGTCCCCAATCTCGTCGTCCAGGCTCCCACACCGGCGAGCGCGGCGAACAGGAGCCAGATTATGATGCGCAGCGGAGAGGTTCTTTGGGAGAGCCGCACCCGTGTTGTCGGATTAGTGCTGGTGAGGGTCCGGCTGGCGTTCGGCCAGCAACCTGACAGGTTCCGGGTTCCCGGAACCGGCGCACACCAGGCCTGCCGAGGCGATGGCTACAATTCTTTTACACAACATCATGGGCTCCCGATCTCCTCCGTGCGAGCCTTCACTTCGCAACTTAACCGGCGAGCGGCACCCGGGGTATTGTCGCGTCTAGGCGCTGCGCGCTTCTGGTTTTCCCAGGTCTCTACGGCGATATTTGCTCTGCACGCTGATGCGACGCGAGCTCGGCAAGCCAGCGCCATTCATATCCGAATCCTTACCGCTTGGAGAAATTAAATGCGCCGTTCGTTACGACTCCTGGTTCCGCTGACCCTCCTGTCCCTATCGTCGTTTGGGACGGCACATGCGCAAGAAGCGTTTTTGTTGCGTATGGCTCCACCTGCCGGCCAGGTTTCTAAGTACGAGATCGAAGTCAACATCTGGATGGTTTCCGGAATATTGCCTATCGAGATAGATCCGACTACTCCGATGATGCATCACGAACTGCACACGACTTCGGAAGTGAGGGATGTGGTGGACGAGATCCGCCATGTAACCATCACGATCGATTCATCCAGAACGGAATCTCCTGCCATGCCGGGAGTTGCGGGGGTTTTGCCGAATTTCTCAGGAATCGTGCAAGTGATGAAAATCGATACGAGAGGACAGGTGCTGGAGTCGGAGATGATCGACTCAACTATCCCGCCGGCGCTGGGAGGATTCCTGGATCAAGTGGATCGGCTCTCGGGTGCCGCCACATCGCTGAACTTGCCGGAGAATCCGGTCGTAGTTGGCGATACATGGGAAGTGCGCGACGAGGTACCGACCGAAAGCCCGGCGGGTCGCATCGTCACAGCCACGACGAGACAGTACAAATTGGATGCGATCGAGGTGAGAGACGGCTTTCGACATGCTCTCCTTTCGATCGCCGGAACGATTGCCCAGGAAACGGAGGATGACCCCGACACCCCGGCAATGATGCAGTTGAGAATGACTGGAACTGTCTCCTCCACTATAGATCTCGACCTGGACGCAGGGCGCATAGTGAACATGACGAACCGCGTCAGCATGGAAGGGGAGATGACAATGGGGGGACAGTCGAATCAGTTGATGACCACTACGGTGGTTGAAATGAATCTGGTTCCTTGAGTTTGTGGGGAGTGAGGAGCGGGGAGTAGGTTTGGCGTAAGGCGTGCAGTGTGCAGCCCTACGACAATCTGTAAAGTTGAGCTCCTGTAGGCAGGTGTTGAGTTGGCTGCTGGACTCGTTTTCTAAAGATGGCGATGCTGCTGATGACGGTGTTTAGTTGAAAGCTACGAAAAGAGTTATCATCTGCGGGTGGACGCTGGTTTCCCTCGTCGGTGCCGGCTGCTCTATCGAGGTCCGCCCCGATCCGATTGAGGAGGCCGCAAGGCTGGCCGATAGTCTCGAAGCTCCGTTGCTGGCCGAGCTTGAGGGCTACTACGACGACCTGAGCGGCAGGGACTGGCCCGCCTTTGCCTCGCACTTCTGGACCGGCGCTACGATAACGACCGCGTGGCAGCCCCCGGGCGAGACCGAGATCTCGGTCGTGCCTCAGACCGTGGAAGAATTTGTAGAGCAGGCCCCGGAAGGCCCCGGGAGCCGAGAGATTTTCGAGGAGTGGATAATAAGCTCAGAGATAAAGGTGTCGGGCAACCTGGCCCATGCGTGGGTAAGATACGGAGCCAGGTTCGGCGACCCCGGTGATGTGGCGGAATGGGAAGGAATCGATTCGTTTGCGCTCCTAAACGTGGGCGGGACGTGGAAGATTGCGGCGTTGGTGTTTGACAGTGAGTAGTGAGGTAGTGAGTAGTAAAGTGTTGAGGAGAAAGTGGAAAGCGCGCAGCGGAACCGGGAGCTGTTCGCCCCTACAGTCGTTCAGGGCGGTACACATCAGCCCTCTGACCCTCCAACCCTCTAACCGTCCATCACTATGCTTGAAGCCATAAAATCCTTCTTCCAGAACAACATTGCGGCGGGCGACGCGGGCGACGCAGGCGCAACGGGCGCAGAGACCGAAGAAAGCAAAGAGGGCAAGCCTGAGTCCGGCGAACGCAGAATCGAGGTGGCGGCGTGCGCGCTCCTGCTGGAGCTAGCTCACGCGGACGACGAGTTCAGCGATGCGGAGCGACAGCACATCGAATCGACGATCCAGCGTCATTTTGACATGGATTCGGGGACGGGCGATGAGCTGATGGCGCTTGCAGAGCGAGAGCGTCGTGCTTCAGTTGACTTGTTCCAGTTCACTAGCCTCATCGGTAACAACTTCAGCGAAGGCCAGAAGATGGTGTTGGTCGAAGCGATGTGGGGGTTGGTTTACGCCGACGGGAAGGTTACCGGACATGAGACATATCTGATGCGAAAGATCTCACATCTGCTTGGCGTCAAACCCGGTTATATGTCGGAGCTGAGGAAACGTGTCGAACAGAAGCGTACTAACTCTTGAGCCCTCTCCATATCACGGGTTTGATGCGCCGAGCGCGCTCTGTGATGTACCGCTGGGCTACCTCGAGGTCCTTCAGGTACTGTTTGTTCCACTCGTCGGGCATTGCTTCTCGCAAATAGTCCGACAGCATTACTTCGTCTCCTCGACCCCTACCCGTTTTGACGATTGATCCCAAGAAACAGGTTGACCCTCCGGTGTCCATGACGTTGGCAACTTCGCACTCGAAATAAGAGAAACAGTCCTTGAGGACCGGCAATCCCAGTTTTCCAGCTCGCTGAGGTAACTCCTTCATTTTGTCCTTGTCCCGTCCCGACTTGAAGCCGAGTTTGTAAATCAGGTCGAGTTGATCCTTGTGCAGGAGATGCATGACAAACTTGCCGGTCTCGAAGATTATGTCGTGCGAGTAGTTGAACTTGTGGATGTAGACGGAGACCATTGGTTTTTGGGTAGAAAGTGAGGCTCGCATGGCGCTGTTGGCGATCATGCCGTTCTTTCGCTTTCCACGGAGGCAGGTAATCGCTACGACAGGACTCGTAAGATGACGAACTAATTCGTAATTTGAATCCATGTGCTCATTCACTAATAAAGGATAGTAGCGGCGGCGATGGCTCCAACACTGGACAAGAGACTTCTAACCCATATCGAAAATACCGGGTTGTTCGCAAAGCCGGGCAAGGCGCTTCTCGCTGTGAGTGGCGGGCCCGATTCTGTGGCCCTTCTCGATCTTCTGTACTCATTAGTAGACGACCTGAGGCTCGAGCTGGCAGTGATTCATGTAGATCATGGCATCTCCACCGATAGCCCCGACGTCGCCGAGTCCGTAATGGCACTGGCCGCGAGATACAAGGTACGCGGCTATCTGGCGACTCTCAATCTCGGTCCCGGCGCTTCGGAAACGCGGGCACGCGCGGCCCGATACGCGGAGCTACGCAACATGCAAGGTAAGGTGGGTGCACGCTATCTGGTCACAGCCCACCACCGGGATGACCAAGTTGAAACAGTGCTGTTCCGCGTCCTGAAGGGGAGTGGCTTAGCTGGCTTGGCGGGTATCAAGCCCACGGGCGCGCTAGGGCTGGTGCGGCCACTCCTCCCTTTTGGCCGAGTCGAGCTGACTCGCTGGCTGAAGCAATCCCCGACTTTCCGGACGGGCGGTTACCAGGCGTATCTGGATCCGGCGAACATGGATACGAGGCACGATAGGGTGTGGATTCGCCAAGATATCCTGCCGCGTCTTAGAGAGAGATTCGGTGATGACTTGAGCTCCGGTCTGCTCGATGTGGCCAACCACGCGGCGGCAAACCGTGAAGCGTGGTCCAGTCTTCTCCACTCACTTCCCGAGTTGGATTTTCGGGCGTCGGAGGGAGGTTGCGAGGTTGCTCGGCTACCCCTGCGGCGGTATGATAAAGTGTTGTCAGTAGCGATATTACAGGCACTGGCTAGGGAGTGTGGTTGTAGGTTGGGTGCCAGTGGCGCGCGGCGGGCGGTGGATTTCGTACTGCAGGGTGCGAGCGGACGGTGGCTCGACGTGGGACGGGGGTGGAAGATCGAGATCGTGTTCGATCGAGTTCGCTGTGCTCGAGTTTCCGAGTCACCCCGCGACACGGGCGATGTGTCGTGGGGTGAGGGATCGGAGGGATGCGTCGAGTGGGGCGACTGGAAGCTCGACTGGTGTATCGACAGGGCAGGGGAAATGAAGCGAACCGGTCACACGACCTGGGTTACTCCCGGGCCGGGGAGAGTTCGCGGGCTGCGAGAGGGCGATAGGATTGTACCACTAGGTGGCGTGGGCCACCGCAAGGCTAGGCGGCTTTTGATGGAGGCGCGCGTGCCGCGCGAGCAGAGATGGGTCTACCCCATTGTAGAACGAAACGGCGAGATCATATGGATTCCGGGCGTCTGCCGTACGGCGGTCCAAGTTCCCCAACCAGGCGAAGAGGCACTGAGAATTGACGCTAGTAGAATCTGACATCACAAAGCTGACGGGCGGCCAAAAGCTCAGCGAGATCGTCTTTGATGCGGAGGCCATTGCCGCTCGGGTGAGGGAGCTGGGTGATGAGATAACAGAGCACTACGCCTCGGGTGACTTGCTGGTTCTCGGGTTGCTGAAAGGCAGCTTCATCTTCCTGGCCGACCTCGTTCGAACCATCGACCGGCCTCACCAGGTAGACTTTTTGGTTGCCTCGTCTTACGGCAGTGGAACCACATCAAGTGGAGACGTTCGACTGCTGTACGATCCGGCAACTCGGCTTGAGGGTAAGCATATACTGTTGGTGGAAGACATCGTTGACTCGGGAAACACGATCAACCGGCTGACGAAGCTTCTCAAGAAGCGCGAGCCCGGAAGCCTGGAGATATGCGCGTTGCTCGACAAGAGAATTGCATCGAAGCTCGAGTTGGAGCCAAGATTTCTAGGGTTTGAGGCTCCCAAGAAGTTCTTGGTGGGTTACGGGTTGGATCATGCGGAAAACTTTCGTCACCTGCCCTTTATCGGTGTTATAGACGAATAGATGGCTGATCGATCCCCTAAGGAAACGCCCCCGAAAAAGTTCAGTCCAAAGTTGCTGAGCAAGAACCTGGTTTTCTGGCTCCTCATCATTCTGCTTCCGATCTTTTTCTTCCAGGTGTACGGCTCAGGCAAGGACGAGTATGTAGATGTAGCGTATACGACGTTCAGGCAGGAGCTCGAGCAGAACAACATACGGCAGGTTGAAATTACGAGCGGCAAGTTCATCAAAGGTGAATTTGTCCATCCGGTGATCCTTGACGAGGGCCAGCGTGTCGAGCAATTCAGCGTCGTCCTTCCGATTCAGGATTCAGAGTTGCTGCTCCAGCGCCTCGAGGAAAAGGAAATTCCCATCCGGGCAAAGGAACCCAAGCCGGGTTTGGGAACGATCTTCATCCAATTCTTGCCGTGGATCATCATCATCGGTCTCTGGATTTTCTTCTTCCGGCAAATACAGCAAGGTGGCAATAGAGCGTTCGCGTTCGGCAAATCCAAAGCCAAGATGCTTACGGGAGATACTCCGAAGATCACGTTTGCAGACGTCGCCGGCGCTGACGAGGCCAAGGTGGAACTAGAAGAGATAATCGAGTTCCTCAAAGATCCCCAAAAATTCCAGCGCCTCGGCGGACGTCTGCCCAAAGGTGTCTTGTTGGTTGGCCCGCCGGGTACGGGCAAGACTCTGCTTGCGAGGGCTGTTGCGGGCGAAGCCTCCCGTCCGTTCTTCTCAATGTCGGGCTCTGACTTCGTTGAGATGTTCGTTGGTGTGGGGGCGTCGCGCGTGCGGGATCTGTTTGAACAGGGTAAAGCACATGCGCCCTGCCTCATCTTCATCGACGAGATCGACGCTGTCGGACGCCATCGTGGAGCTGGCTTGGGTGGGGGACACGACGAGCGTGAACAGACTCTCAATCAGCTGCTGGTCGAGATGGATGGGTTTGAGTCGAACGAGGGTGTCATCCTTATCGCGGCGACCAACCGACCGGACGTGTTGGATCCCGCGTTACTGAGGCCGGGAAGGTTCGACCGACAGATAGTGGTGGATATGCCCGATGTCCGGGGCAGGGAAATGATCCTCAAGGTTCACTGCCGCAAGATTCCGATGTCCGAGAACGTGAATCTAGCGATCTTGGCGCGCGGGACGCCGGGTTTGGCTGGGGCGGACTTGGCCAACATAGTGAACGAAGCCGCACTGCTGGCGGCGCGCCGAAGCAAGAACCGCGTCGACATGTCCGACTTCGAGGACGCCAAAGACAAGGTCATGCTCGGCATCGAGCGGAAGAGCTTGCAGCTCACCGAAGAAGAGCGGCGGCTTACTGCCTATCACGAAGCCGGTCACGCGATTGTCAGCATCATGATTCCGGGGCAGGATCCCGTTCACAAGGTGACTATCGTACCGCGTGGCCGCGCGCTGGGCCTCACGCTTTCATTACCGGAGACGGACCGCCACAACCACACGAAGGATTATATCCACGGACGGCTCGCGATGGCGTTTGGCGGACGCGTAGCTGAGGAATTGATCTTTGGAGCCGACAAAGTCACGACTGGGGCGGCTCAGGATATTCAGCTGGCTACCGGGATGGCCCGCCGCATGGTGACGGAGTTCGGCATGAGCGACGTGATCGGCCCCGTTGCGGTCGGCGAGCCCGAACAACAAATCTTCCTCGGCAGGGAATTCGCGCAGCGGCGCGAGATATCCGAACGAACAGCCGAGACCGTGGACGAAGAAGTGAAGCGAATCATCGACCAAGCGTACCAGCGGGCAAGCGAGATACTGAAAAAGAACCTGGATCTGCTAGACAGGATGGCCGCCATTCTGCTTGAGCGCGAGACGCTCGGCCGAGAGGAGGTCGAACTACTCAAGGAAGGCAAAGAACTGCCTCCGTTGGTGACGCCGGATTTAGACCAGCCCGAGGTTAAGAGTGAGACGCCGGCCCCAACTCCGCAGCCCGATGGCGGCGCAGTACTGGGAACTCCGGACGCCGAACCGGCCGGAGCGTGACGCTCACGCCAATAGCTTGTGACAACCCCGTCGCGGTTAGTGAATCGTTGTTGCGGCGGGGAATTAGCCCGGTAAAAGCCCACGCAATCTCCCAGAGCCTCGTTACCATAGCTTTCATCCTGGACGAGGTATCATCTGCAGAGCGCGATGCGGTTGCAGTAGCCGCAACAACGCTCGGGATAGAAGTGTTGACGGGAGAGGGTTGGGCTCTCCTTTCCGGGACCTCTGCTAAGTTGGCCGGCTTGATCCGACCCGGTTTTTCAGAGCTTCCTAGGACCATCGCTGAGGAAATCGGCAGGTATTTGTGCGGCCGCACGGCATCGATCTCCGAGTGGAGCATGGCGCGTGGAACGGTGCCGCTCGAAGGACCGGTCGTAGTAGGTATTCTCAACGTCACCCCTGATTCTTTCAGCGACGGGGGACGTTTCCTCGACTCGGAGTCGGCTATTCAGCACGCGTCCCATATGTTGGAGTCGGGTGCGGAAGTAATCGACATCGGTTCGGAGTCAACAAGACCGGGAGTGCGCTCTTCGGTGAACGCCTCCGAAGAGTGGGAACGGCTGGAGCCGGTGCTGAAGAAGTTTGTTGCCTGTTTTCCTGATGTCCCCGTGAGCGTCGATACGGTAAAGAGTGAGGTTGCGCGCCGCGCATTGGATGCTGGAGCATGGGCGATCAATGACGTATCTGGCCTCAGGCTGGATCCCGAGATCGCCAGCCGGTGCGCGGAAGCCGAAGCTGGGTTAGTCCTCATGCATTCAAGAGGGCCGTTCAGCGAGATGGCTACGTATCATCACGCATCGTACGAGGATGTCACCGCTGAGGTGATCATCGAGCTGAAGCGGTCGCTGGAGGAAGCCCGTCAGAGGGGTGTTGGAAAGGAAAGAATTGTGCTGGATCCCGGTCTGGGCTTCAGCAAGGACCCGGGTCAAAACTATCAGCTCTTGGGACAGCTGTCGGTCCTCGCCGGGCTGGGGTATCCCGTTATGGTTGGACCCTCCCGCAAACGCTTCCTAGGGGCCGTCACGGGGCAGGATGTCTCGGAGCGCGATGTCGACACGGCGGCTGTTTGCGTCGCGGCAGCTCTCAAGGGTGCCAAGCTGTTTCGAGTTCACGCCGTTGATGTCGTGAGTAAAGCCCTCAAGATCAGCAACGCGATTGCCGCGTCCTGATGCCGTTCGAACAATTTCGCTATCTCATTCCAAATTGGCTCGACATCGTCGAGATCCTCGCGGTGGCCTACGTGATTTATCGCCTCCTGATGTTCCTCGTAGGCACTAGGGCACTGCAGATCTTAATAGGTCTCATCTCCCTCGGTCTGATCTATTTCATCGCGGCCCAGTTCAACCTCAATATGATCGCGACCCTTTTGGGTTTGGTGTTCACGTACGGTATTTTTGCGGCGATCGTCCTGTTTCAGCCCGAGCTGAGACACGCTCTCTCCCAATTGGGGCGGACCAAAGCCGTTCAGTTCTTTACCGGAGCCTCTCAATCTGCGGCCGCGGAGGCAGTCACAGAGGCCGCGGAACGACTCAGCCGAACCGGAACTGGAGCGTTGATCGCAGTGGAGGGTGAGGTGTCGCTCACCGACTACATAGGCACTGGTATCCCACTTAGCGCAACCGTTTCTGCTGATCTGCTGGCAACCATTTTCACTCCTTACTCCCCGCTACATGACGGGGCGGTAATCATTCGAGGGGATCATATTATTGGTGCGGGCTGCGTTCTTCCTTTAACCCAATACCCGGTAGCCGACCGCTCGCTCGGTACAAGGCACCGCGCCGCACTCGGTCTCTCGGATGAGTCGGATGCAACTGTGGTTGTCGTGTCCGAGGAAACCGCCAAGATGTCAATCGCCATGCGTGGAATACTGCATCGCGGAGTGACGCCCCAACAGATCCGTGAAGTGCTGACTGGGGGAGAGCAACCGGTCCTTGCGCGCACTAGCAGTCCTAGCGACGCTTCTACGCCTTAAGCTCGAACAATCCCAACAGTTATCTGTAGTAAGTACTCAACTTCTATCAATTTGCGATGCAAGAGAACCTAGATGCCGCAGTGGCCGTTGAGAGGCCTCCCTACCGGGTAGCGTTAGCTGTCTTCGGGCTAGTACTTGCCGGGTACGTCTGGACTCTTGCACCTACGGTGACTTTTTGGGACGCGGGGGAGTTCATAGCTGCATCCAAGATTCTGGGGATTCCCCACCCGCCGGGCACCCCAGTGTTTGTGCTGCTCGCGCATGTCTGGGCAGACGTCGTTGTTGTGGGGGAGTATGCCTATCGCACAAACCTAATGACCGCGACGTTCAGCGCTGCAGCAGCAGCGTTGTTCTTCCTCGTAGTGGTGGAAGCACTCAGGGAAACTGACAATGCTTCTTTCGGGGGCAAGGTCGTTCCGTTGGCAGGTGGAATCGCAGCGGCGCTGGTTTCCGCGTTCTCCTTCACGGTCTGGCAGAACTCGAACGAAACCGAAGTCTACATGGTTTCCTCGTTCAGCATCGCGGCGATCTGCTGGCTCGGCTGGTTGTGGCGCGAGCATCGCGGTAAGACGCGGGCGTCTCACTTGCTATTACTGATTGTCTACCTACAGGCATTTTCAGTGGGTAGTCACTTGCTAACGCTGCTTGTGGGGCCGGCCATAATTGGCTTTCTGTGGCACGTGATGAAGACTGACCCGTTGCCCGACCCGGATGATGCCCGCATAGAGTGGGCTCAGTGGTGGGTGATCATCGGTGTGTGGGTTGTGCTGGTTGCGTCGGGTCTTGGGAGCACGACCTTGTTAACCATCGGCGGTCTCGCGTTCCTGGGAGCTGCCGCCTATGCATCTACGACCGGTGAAGCCAGGTTTGCTGGAGCTGTCCTGGTTGTAGCAGCGGTTGGCGTGTCAACGTATTACTTCCTCTACTTGCGAGCCGGACTTTCGCCCTTCATCAATGAAGCCGATCCCTCGACCTGGGATTCACTGCTCGCCGTGATACGCCGCGAGCAGTATCCGCCCCGCATGCCCTGGGACAACCCTATCTATGCTGGAGCTTCGGTAGCTGCCCCCTTCGCGGAGAACGGGAGAACGCTAGGCATAATTTGGCTGCAGATACAGAACTACCTGCAGTACTTTGACTGGCAATGGTCTAATGGACTCGCCGCCACTCGCCCCGTATTTGCCCCAGTTAGACTCCCGTTCACGCTGCTCTTCATGACGCTTGGTATCTACGGTGCGATGGTCCTGCGCGAGAAAGACCCGTCAGTGTTTTGGCTGCTGGTCCTCTTGTTTCTTGTGACGGGCCCCGGTCTGGTGGGATACATAAACTTCAAGCCGGGATATTCATTGGGATGGGACCAGTATCGCCAAGCCTTCATGCATGAAGTCAGGGAGCGGGATTACTTCTTTACCGTCTCCTTCCAAATCTGGGGCATTCTTGCCGGGATCGGCATCGTCGGGACGTACCGAGCGTTACTTCGGAAGCTTAGGAACAATTGGGCGCTACCGATGCCTGTGTTCGTGCTGGCGCTGCTTCCCTTCGCACTAAATTTTTCAGCGGCTAGTCGCGCCCACAGGCCGGAAGCCACACTGGCACGTGACTTCGCTTATAACCTGCTACAGTCTGTCGAGCCCTACGGCATCGTGTTCACCAACGGTGACAATGACACCTTCCCGCTGTGGCATGCGCAGGAGGTAGCAGAAGTTCGGCAGGATGTGGCGGTCGTGAACCTCTCTCTCGGCAACACCGAGTGGTACATCAGACAGCTCCGGGACAATCCGGTTCGTCGCTTTGATCCCGAACAGGCACCTTGGTTTGCTCACCTCGCGCCGCAATCCCCACCCGGAGCGCTGCATGACTGGACCGATGTTCAGATCCGGTCACTGATACCGCAGGAGATACCCAACCCGATCCGCTTTGCGGCCGGCCTAATTGATAAGGAATACCCGGCGGGCACCGCTTTTTATATAAAGGACGTTTTGGTTCTCAAGCTCATTCAAGACAATATGCGGACCCGACCAGTCTATTTTTCTGTTACCGCCGGGTCGGGCAACTGGGTCGATTTGGGTGATTACCTGACGCAGGAGGGATTGGTTCAGAAGGTGAATATCCTTGAGGAACCCGACCCTGCTGAGCTCGCCCCGGGGCTTCCGGGCTTGTCGCCCGTTAACGTAGCGCGCACCGACTCACTCGCCTGGAATGTTTACCGGTACGCCGGCCTATTCTCCGTGGATTCGCTGGACCTCGACCCGACGAACATGAACATCGCTACGAATCTCAGCGTTCCCTTCCTTACCCTGTGGCAGGCCTACGCACTCAAGGGCGACGACGCAGCGGCCTTGAGAAATCTTGAGCGGGCCTACCACCTGGCGCCCAACCCGCAACTCCTAGCCCTCATCGGCGCCGCCCGCTCGCTGACGCCGCAGCTCGACCTGATCTTCGACGACGCCGCTCTTCCAGACAGTATTGCAGACGAAGCCCGGTGACCTGCGTCTAATTTCATTGTACTAGACGGCCCGTCAGGGTAACTTCTTCGCTTATGGATTTTCCGGCTCTCGAGCGCAATCTAGCTCGCGTGCGAGCCGAGATTTCGGAGGTGCAGTCGAAGCACGGGTTAGTTGACCCGGTAACGATAGTGGCTGTGACCAAGGGGCATCCGCCCTCGGCAATTTTGGCGGCAGCGGCTTGTGGATTGCGGGACATCGGCGAGAATCGTGTTCAGGAGGCGATGCACAAGTGGGAGGAGTTGGGAGAGACGGAGGTGCGGTGGCATCTCGTGGGCCACCTGCAAACCAATAAGGCGCGCTTCGTGCCGGGAAAGTTTCATCTGGTGCATTCCGTGGATTCCAACAGGGTCGCCGCTGCGCTTTCCAAGGCGGTGCGCTTGAGGAAGGATGATGATGGGAGTTCTGAGAGAGTTTCGGTGCTGCTTCAGGTGAATGTGGCAGAAGAGGAACAGAAATACGGCTGCCAACCTGAAGACGCTGAGGACATGGCACACGCGATCGCGGTATCACCGGAGCTCAAACTGATAGGAGTGATGGCGATGGCTCCCTTTACCGCTGACGAAACGGTGCAGCGCCGAGTGTTCGCTTCAGTGAAGAAGCTGAGGGACAAGATCGAGGGTGGAGGCCTCGAGCTCCCGACTCTCTCGATGGGTATGTCAGGAGATTATCGGGCAGCCGTTGCCGAAGGAGCCAACATGGTTAGGCTTGGAACAGTGTTGTTTGGAGAGCGACAGAATGCCTGACGAAGGATTTCAGCTAACACCCATAGATGTGAGGGGCCAGGAGTTCAACCGTGCGGTGGGGGGGTATCGTCGCGAGAACGTCGAGGAATTCAGGGAGCGCGTAGCACAGGAACTCGAACGCCTGCTCAGGGAGCGCGTTCAACTCGAGGAGCGCCTCAAGAATTTCCGGGAGCAGCTCAGAGCGTTTCGAGAGCGAGAGAAGGCGATGAATGAAGCGCTCCTGGCTGCACAGGAGCTCAAGTCTCAGGTGAAAGGATCCGCTAAACGCGAGGCCGAGCTATTGATTCGCGAGGCGCGCAACGAAGCGGATGCAATCATGGCCAGGGCAAGACAGGCGCAGACTTCGGCAGTCGGGGACGTTGAGGCCGTGCAGCGACAGTTCAGCTCATACGTTGCTGCCTTCCGGCTTCTATTGGAGCGTCACCTCACCGAAATCGACGCGCTCGTCGAGCACCAGCTGGACGGAACGCCACCTAGCGAAGACGCGTAGCTCATGAACATCCGAGAGGCGACCGACGAGTCACTTGACGTGATCCGCCGGGTAACGGATTTCGGGCCCCAGGTTGCCCTCATACTGGGAACAGGACTGGGGGGACTAGCAGATGAAATAGAGATAGTAGCGGAAATAGGATATGAGAGCGTCCCCGGCTTTCCGGTATCAACCGTCGAAAGTCACGCGGGCCGCCTCCTGTTTGGGCACCTGGCCGGAAAACCTGTGGTGGCAATGCAGGGTCGCTTTCATCGTTATGAGGGATACACGCTGCAGCAGGTGTCCTTCCCGGTGCGGGTCATGTCGGCTCTGGGAGCGCAGAGTTTGTTCGTCTCGAGCGCGTGTGGTGGCATGAATCCATTGTGGAGTCCGGGTAACCTGGTGTTGATCTCTGATCACATCAATCTTCTGGGCGATAGTCCGCTGGTTGGCGAGCATGACGACTCGCTGGGTCCCAGGTTTCCTGATATGTCAGCAGCTTACGACCCGGAGCTGCGCCAAATTGCTCGGAACGTTGCGCGTCATCTCAAGATCATACTGCGGGAAGGTGTATATGTCGCGGTGACCGGTCCCAATCTGGAGACTCGAGCCGAATACCGGTTCCTGCGGGCTGTCGGCGCCGATGTGGTCGGGATGTCCACCGTGCCGGAGGTGATTGTGGCCGCTCAGTCAGGCATGCGCGTGCTCGGCGTATCGATCATTACGGATGCCTGCTTGCCCGACGCCCTCGAACCGGTGGATATCACAAGAATTATCCAGACGGCGGCTGACGCTGAGCCGCAACTGACGAATTTGATGAAAGGTGTTGTTGAAGTTCTCAGTTGATGTCGTATAAACCGCTCGTTTTCACATCCTGGGACGAACTAGAGCGCGAAGTTTTAGAACAGTGGCGGACCGAGGACCTCTTCCGCAAAACGCTCGAAGCCACCAAAGATGGCGAGCCCTTCGTCTTCTTTGAGGGACCCCCCACCGCCAATGGTCGCCCAGGGGTCCATCATGTCTTCGCTCGATCCATCAAAGATCTTATCTGCCGTTACCAGTCGATGTTGGGTCGCTCCGTTACCCGTATCGCGGGGTGGGATACACACGGCCTGCCGGTGGAAATAGAGGTCGAAAAGGAACTCGAGCTCAGCAGCAAAGAAGACATTGAAAAATTCGGCATTGCCGAATTCAACAAACGTTGCAAGGAAAGTGTATTCCGGTATCGTACCGACTGGGAGTCATTGTCGGAACGTATTGGGTACTGGCTGGACTACGACCATCCTTATGTTACGTACTCGAACGACTACGTAGAGTCTGTGTGGTGGCTGCTGAAGCAGCTGGCTGACGAGGGACTGCTGTACGAAGGACAGAAGGTTCTGCCGTACTGTATCCGATGCGGCACGTCGCTCTCCAGCCATGAGCTTGCTCAGGGTTACGAAACCCACAAGAGCCCGTCCATTTACGCTCTTCTCAAAGTGATAGAACAGTCCCAGACCACCCCTCGCTACTTGTTGGTCTGGACAACTACTCCGTGGACCCTGCCGTCTAACGTGGCCGTAGCAGTTAACTCAGCCTACACGTACGTGGAGCTCGATGTCGACAGCCTTCACGTGATCGTGGAGCAGTCCATTGCGAATTCATTGATCGTTCCGGGTGCGACGGGGGGAGAGCCGATTGGAAGTTTCCCGTTAGTGAGGGAGATTGCAGGAAGCGAACTAGTCGGCTGGAAGTACGAGCAGCTCGTCGACGCAGTGGACGTCGATGCAAACAAAGCGTTCAGAGTAGTGGCCGCTGATTTCGTTACCCGGGAAGAGGGTACCGGCCTGGTTCACTGCGCACCCGCATATGGAGCGGATGACTATGCTCTGGTTCGCAGAGAAAATCTTGCCTTCTTCAAGGTTGTAGATGAGAGTGGACGGTTCTTCGGGACTCACTGGGAAGACCTGAATGGAAAGACCGTTTTCGAGGCGAATGATCTCATTGCGGATAGACTTGCCGATCAGGGAAAGCTCTTTGGTAGATACGAACCCCAGGGGTACGAGCATGCATACCCGTACTGCTGGCGCTGTGATTCGCCGCTCATCTACTACGCGCGGCGCTCGTGGTTTGTAAGGACAACGACGGTTCGTGAGCAGATGGTCAGGTTCAATGACCGTATCGGGTGGCATCCACCCGAGGTTGGTTCAAAGAGGTTTGGGGAGTGGCTCGAAAACAACATTGATTGGGCGCTGTCGCGCGATCGCTATTGGGGAACACCTCTGCCGGTGTGGATTTGCGAGAATAACCGCGAGCACCAAGTAGTCATAGGCTCCTACGCAGATTTGGCCGATCGTCTGGGGACCGATCTGCCTCAGGATTTTGATCCTCACAAGCCGTTTATCGACGAGTATTCGTTTGATTGTGCGGAGTGTCCGGGGGTGATGCGACGTGTGCCGGAGGTCATAGATGCCTGGTTTGACTCGGGTGCTATGCCGTACGCCCAGTGGCATTACCCGTTTGAAAACGCGGAGCAGTTTGAGGGACATTTCCCGGCCGATTTTATCTGCGAGGGGATTGACCAGACACGAGGCTGGTTTTATTCGCTGTTGGCGATTTCCGTGGCGGTGCGTGGCGAAACCGCGTTCAGGAACGTCATCGTGAACGAGCTTGTGTTGGATGCGACGGGCAGGAAGATGTCTAAACGCGTGGGCAATGTCGTGGATCCCTGGGAAAGCGTGCGCGAGTTTGGGGCCGACGCGGTTCGTATCTACCTGCTTGCGTCCAGCCAGCCGTGGATGCCCAAACGGTTTGTTCCTCAGGCCATCCCTGATGTAGCTCTAGGATTCCTCAACAGGTTCCGTAATACGTACGGGTTCTTCGCTCTTTATGCCGAAAACTGGGCGCCGGATGAACCGCTCACGGATGGAGAGCTGCAGCCGATTGATAGCTGGCTGCTCGGTAGGCTGGATCAGCTGGTGCGGAAGGTGCGGGAGAGCTGGTCGCGTTATGACGTTACTGCGGGCCTACGCGCGATAATGGACTTCTGTGACAATGACCTCTCCAACTGGTACGTGAGGGTTAATCGCTCACGCTTCTGGGCTCCCGACAGCAGCCCCGATCCGATCGCGTTACACACGTTGTACGTGGCTCTGACCACCGTCTCTAGACTACTTGCGCCCGCAGCTCCGTTCGTCAGTGACGCAGTTCACCGAAGGCTGACGGGGAACTCCGTACATTTGGCGAGCTTCCCCGAGGATAAGGGGAGAATCGACGCGTCGCTGGAACTGGCGATGGATGCGGTTCGCAGGGTTACATCGCTCGCCAGATCGGCACGCGAAGTCGCGGGTTTGAGGGTGAGACAGCCCCTGAAGAACATGAAGGTTGCCATGCCCGACTCGGTGCCGAGGCGGGATTTCGAGTCCCTTGAGAGACTGTTGCTGGCTGAGGTCAACGTCAAACGAATCGAGCTAGTGGGATCAGACGCCGATCTGGTCACTCTTACGGGCAAACCAAACTATAGAACACTCGGCAAGGTCTACGGCAAGAAAACGCCTGCGGCAGCCGCGGCTGCCTCTATGCTAACTCCCGGGCAACTCCGAGAACTGGAATCGGGCAAAAATGTCAAACTCGAAAGTGACGGGAATTCGTTCGAGTACTGCCCTGAGGACGTCATAGTGGAGAGAAGGGTCAAAACCGACTGGCTGGTACAGAGCGACGGTCCCTACGTTGTCGCGCTGGACCCCGAACTCACCGCAGAATTACGGCAGGAAGGGATGGCCAGAGAGCTAGTGAACCGGATTCAGCGCCTCAGGAAGGATGCGGGGTACGACTACACTACGCGGATCGAGTTGGGTATAATGGGTCCACCCACAATTGTGGCCGCGGCGGATAAGTGGGGCGATTTCATCTCGGGAGAGACGCTCGCCCGAGAGTTCAGCGTTGGCGCTGCAGTTGAGGAAGCAGATCTTGAGGAAGCCGTCGATATTGACGGGGACGAAGTAACGGTCTTTCTTAAGCGCCGCTGATTGACGGACCAAGGTAGAGCAGTGGGATGCCCGCGGAGAGGTGGAGGTTATGAATAAGAAGCAGTTGAAACACATGGAAAAACGCCTATTGGAGGAACGGGAACGCGTGGTCAAGGAGCTTGGGCACTATAACGAGTCCTTCAAAGGGACATTGCAATCTTCCGACGGCGACCTCTCCTCCTATTCCTTCCATATGGCCGACCAGGGGACCGACGCCATGGAGCGGGAGAAGCAGTTTCTCTTCGCTTCGAAGGAGGGGCGTTATCTCTGGCATGTTAACGAGGCACTGAGGAGGCTCTACGAGACACCGTCGAATTTCGGGGTGTGTCACGAATGCGGTGAGGCAGTCGGCTTCGAGCGACTAGACGCGCTGCCCCACGCTCGACTTTGTATAAAGTGCAAGGCTAAAGAAGAAGACGGTGCAACTGACTGAGAAGCCTTTGTTTTGGTCGGTTGGCGCCGGAGTGGTCGCGCTGGATTTTATCACAAAGAGGCTCGCCGAGGCGAGTCTCTCGCGCTTTCCGAGGCCGGTCATAGGGGACTGGCTCACCTTCCACCTAGTCTACAACCCCGGCGCGGCATTTGGCATCGACGTAGGGTCATACTCGCGAATTGTGTTTGCCACGTTGGCTGTGGTTGCTCTGATTGTTCTGGTATTGATGGTGCGCGGAACCGATCCAGCTGACCGGTTCAAGATTGTCTCGTTGGGTCTGATCTCCGGAGGTGCGGTGGGAAATCTGATCGATCGAATCACCAGCGCCAGGGGAGTAGTTGACTTTATCGACGTGGGTGTCGGCTCTATGAGATGGCCTACGTTTAACGTCGCAGACATGGCGGTAACATGTGGCGCAATAGCCTTGGCTCTTGTTCTCTGGCGGGAAGGTAAGCAACCGGAGGTGGGAGAGGTTTCGTCGTCCTGATCCGCACGGATCGGTGACATCGGTAACTCTCTCGGTCTCCGCGCCCGTGACGGAGCGAATCGACCGTTTCCTGGCCGATCAACTCTCTATTTCGAGAACCCAAGCAGCGAGACTTGTGGCAACCGGTTGCGTTACAGTGAACGGCGAGCTGGCGCGCCGTTCTCGGAAGCTGGACCGCGCGGATAAAGTAGAGATAAACTTCCCCGAAGATGACCAGACTCGCGTGCTGGAGCCACATCGCATCGAGCTCGACATAGTCTACGAGGACGATTGCCTACTTATCATCAACAAACCCGCTGGCCTGGTGGTGCATCCCGCTCCCGGTCACTGGAATGACACGCTGGTGAACGCCCTCGTGTCGAGGGGGTGCAGCCTGTCACCTGGGGAGCCGGGGCGGCCCGGTGTCGTGCACCGGCTCGACAAGGACACGTCGGGGTTGCTCATCATTGCGAAGGGCGAGGGGAGTCACCGGGCCCTGGCCACTGCAATCGCGCGCAGGGAGGTGACCCGACAGTACGCCGCCCTGGTGTGGGGTCACCTCGGCGAGGCTAGGGAAATAGATGCGCCGGTTGGTCGACATCCCCGAGACCGCAAGCGCATGATAGTGCTATCTTCCGGTAAAGAGGCACGAACCAGCGTGGAGCCCATAGCCCGGTTCAGTACTTGCGATCTTGTGAGGCTGAAGTTGGCGACTGGACGTACGCACCAGATAAGAGTTCACCTCGCCCACATAGGACACCCAATCGTGGGCGATCAGGTGTATAGTGGGGGCGGGCCGAAACGTGCAAGCGGTCCGCAACGACCCCTGAGCAACGCAATTGACGCGTCGGTCGGGCGCCAATCCCTACACGCCGCGCGCCTTGAATTTGCGCACCCCGAAACCCGGGAGCGGATGGACATTTGGGCGGAGTGGCCGACCGACTTGCGTAAGGTCATGGCGACAGCGGCCGAACAAATCGACTTACTTGAGCGCCCGGATGTGCTGGAGTATCTTGGCTTCTTCGAGTGATCCGGCGCAGGCGGCAGTGTCGCAGCCCGCAAACCGTCGGTGCTGAACGCCCGCCTGAGATGCACGAAGCTTCGACCACCAAACCCCGACGGATCAATCACTGTGCTGGGGATGTCGAAGTCGGTTTCCTCGTACGAGTGCGATGTGGTTAGGACGATCTTCAGACTCGAAAGCACCGGCTCGTTGACGATCCGCAAATCTGTTGCGGAGGACTTCGTCGAGTCGTGATGTCGATCTCGACGAACCGGTGGGAACCATAAACGAAACGCTCGGAGGCCACGCACAACTTGGACGCTTTGCCACTGGGAAGTAATGCCTGAAGACGTCAGCGCGATGTCCGCAGAGCTCGCAGGCAATCCCGACAGCTTGGTCTTCTTGCAATTGGGTGAGAAGCTACGGTTAGCTGGACAGCTAGACGCAGCTGCGCGGGTCGCGACTGCGGGAGTGGAGCGGCATCCGGTTCTGGCCGAGGCGCGTGATCTGTACGCTCGGATTCTGGCCGATGTGGGGCGGTTGCGCGACGCGCAGGCGCTGTGGACCGAGGCGCTGGTTTTGGATCCAAGGAACCTCGGGGCGCGCAAGGGACTGGGATACTTAAGCTTTCGCGCCGGCGATTGGGACGCGGCGCTGGATCACCTGGAGTCAGCGCTCGCGGTGGATCCCAGTGACCGTAGTATAGTCGGCGCGCTGAGCAGCATAAGAACTGCGTTTGCCGAACTTGAAATACAGGCGGCGCGTCTGGAGGCTGCGGTGTTTTCCGGTCTCGAAGGGGCAGAGGCTAAGATGTTGCTGGCAGACGACCGCGGTCTCGTGTTAGGGGGTCGCATAGCCGACCGCCATGGACAGGATCGCTCCCAACAAGTTTCGGCGCACTTGGCGGGCATAGCGCAGGAAGCGGAACGCGCCTGCCGCATCCTCAATCTCGGTTCGTGGCAGTGGATAGCTGGAGAGGCTACTGAGGGCAATATCCATGTCACCCAACCCACTGAGAGGTCACTTCTTCTTCTTGTGAGAGATAGTAGCATACCGTCTGGACGCATGGTCTGGATTGCTGAACGAGCCGCTGCGGCCGCCAGAAAATGGCTGGAGGAACAGGCCCGTTGACCGCAAAGTTCCAGGATCTCTTGGATCGGGTGACACGCGTGCGCGACGTTTCGGGGGCGTTCATCGTTAGCGCAGAAGACGGCTTAGTGGTTGCCGACTCATTCATGGAAGGGGTGCGGGGCAACGCGGTCGCAGCGCTGGCTGCCAGCCTCTTCACTCGGTTCCGGGATGCTTCCGGGGCGTCCGGCGCGGGCGTCCCAAAGTTCCTCCACTTACAGGCGGATCACGGGGCACTAGTCGCGATGCCAGGTGCGGATGACGTGATCGTTGTCGCGGTTGCAGATGCAGGTGTGAACGTAGGCCTGCTTCGACTAGAGATGCAACGCGTGGTCGAGGCAGGAACATGATGGAAGTCAGGGCCATAGATCCATGGGCTCGGGAACCCTTGGAGAAGTTCCTGAAAGAGTCCGGAGCGCGACTGTGCCTGTTGACCAATCCTTCGGGCCAGGTAATTGCCCAGTACGGATTTTCCAGAGCGGTTGATGTTATGGCGGCAGCGGCTCTGGGTGCGGGCATAATTTCCTCAAGCAAGGAAATGGCAGGCATGTTGGCAGAGGAGGAGGCGTTTGACGCCCTCAACCATCAGGGCAAGAAACATGGAATCTTTCTCGCCGAGTTCGCGAGCCCCCAGGGACGTCTTGTCGTGCTCATTGTATACGGGCGGGAGTCGTCGCCGGGGCTGGTGCAGCTTTTTTTTGAGGAGTTTGTGGCCGACATCGGTGAATCTTGTCCGCCGCGGGAACCGAGGCCGCCCGTCATAGCGTCGGATTTTGAGAAGGATTTGAACGAAAACCTCAGAACCCTATTTGGCGGTGGCGTCTGATGCCGTTGGTGAACTTCACTAGTCGCGAAATTATCTGTAAGATCGTCTACTACGGCCCGGGGAGATCTGGCAAAACTACGAACCTCGAATACATACATGAACAGGTACCCGACGAGCGAAAAGGTCGCATGGTATCCCTTGCAACCACGACTGAACGCACGCTGTTCTTCGACTTCCTCCCCCTCGACTTGGGTACCGTCTCGGGTTTCAAGACGCGATTCCAGCTCTACACGGTTCCCGGTCAGATCTACTACGCCGCGACGCGCCAGCTCGTTCTCGAGGGTGCCGATGGGCTCGTCTTTGTCGCTGACAGCCAGGCGCGCCAGCTCGACGAAAACCTGGCGAGCCTGAGGGACCTACAGAGGAATCTGGTAAAAGAAGGGGTCGATATTCGGGAGGTGCCGATCGTTCTCCAATACAACAAACAGGATCTTCCTCCAGAACTGATCCTCACACGCGAGGAGTTGGACGAAGCGCTGAATTTTAGAGGCCTACCGAGCTTCACAGCCGCTGCCGTATCGGGCACTGGAGTTTTCGAGACTTTGAAGGGAATCTCTCAGGAAGTGCTGCAGCGCCTCAGCGAGGAAGGTCCTTCGTGAGTAGCGAACTCAACCGCGAGCTCAATTTTGAAAGTTTTGTGGTAGGCCCGAGCAATGAGGTCGCCGCAACCGCCGGTCGGACGGTGGCTGAATCACTCGGCTCAATATACAACCCGCTATTAATCTACGGCGATGTCGGACTCGGTAAGTCGCACCTCCTGATAGCGATCGGTAACCTCGCCAAGGAGTTGACTCCGGAGATCGCGATCGAATACATAACTCCTGAGGCTTTTGCCGAGGCCCACCATGCTGCAGTTGCCGCCGGCCAGGCGGATGCGTTTCGCCGCCGCTTTGAAGACGTGGATCTCATGCTGGTTGACGACGTGCAAACCTTGGTGGATCGCACGGAGGTCATCGATGAGTTTCTGCGTTTGTGCTCACAGTTTCAAACCGCCGGCAAACAGGTCGTGATCGTGAATGACTGTCCCCCCGAGGAAATTTTTGCACTCGATGCACGGCTGGAATCGCTGGAGGGCGGCCTGTCCGTTGATATTGGAACTCCCGACGACGCGACCAGGCTCGAAATTGTGCGACGACGGGCGGTTGGGCGTGGCGCGGACCTGTCGGAGAGTGTTCTCAAGGCCATAGCTGATTTCGAAACGGGCAACATACGCCGCCTACTGGGTTATCTCAATCGCGTTTTGGCCTTCCAGATCGCGAGCGAGCAATCCATGAATGTGAGGCTTGCCCGCGAAGTCATGGAGGGACAGGCTGCACTTCGATCCGCACTATCTCCCAAGCGAGGCTCCCAGGGCGACTTGGGAGCGCAGAATGAATTTGCCGACTTTTTCAGTGGGATCAGCGGCGCAGTTGCTGAACAGGTGGCAACCTGGGACGAAGTCGGGGCTGAACGCGTGCAGTCCATGGTGGGAAATGGAGTGCCAAGCGCTATAGTGCCGAGCGAACTCGGGTCGCTTCCCGGTCCGTCGACGAAGGCTGGATTCGAAGATCTCGTCTTGAGTGAATCAAACGAGGAGGCCGTTTCCGCGATTCGGGAAGCGTTTGGGGCCGCTGGAAGGATGCACAACCCCCTGGTCGTTACGGGCGGTCCGGGACTGGGCAAGACGCGCCTGCTGCATGCTTTCGGGAACGAGCTCATAAGAACTGGTGCAGCCGTTGTGGCGTGTATATCAGCACACGAATTTGTCGACGACGCGAGTGATGCATCCGCGAGCGGCGACGGTGACCAGTGGTTGCTGCGCTACATGAGCGTCGATGCCCTCCTGATTGACGACTTCCACCTCGCGGCCCGGACGAGTGTTGCCACCTTGATCCTTAGGCTGTTTCAAATTCTCGTGAACCAGGACAAGCAGCTCGGCCTGACCATCAACGCTGAATCGGTTCGCGTAGAGGGGATGGATGCCTCGTTGACGGCATTCCTGGAGAGCGGGAAGGTCGTTTCATTACGCGCACCCGACCGGCAGTTCCGAGAGAACTTGGTCAGATTGCTCTTGAACGAAGGGAATGTGGAAGAGGATGCCGAGCTAGTGAGCTATTTGGCGGATCGGAAGCCCGAGTCTGTGAGACGTGTGTGTAGCGTAGTGCAACGCGTGCTGAAAGTTGCCCTGGAGCGGGAAACGAACCCCTCCCCGACGCTGGCGCGGGAAGTGTTGGACGGTGTAGGTGCACAACCCCCGAGGCGGCCAAGACCAACGCGTGCTAGTGGCGTGATCCTGTCTCCTGCAGGAGGGTTAAGGAGCCCCGAAAAGGTCGTGTGGCAGTGGCCGAACGTGCTCGACCATCTCATTGAAAGTTTGGGCTGATGGGGATTAGGGGTACTCTAGACGAAGTCTCTCTGCCGGACGTGATTCAGCTTCTAGCCCGGGGGCAGAAGAGCGGGCAGCTTTCTCTGGCGCGTGGAAGCAATTTCGGGTCGATCTTTCTTGACCACGGTTTCGTCACTTTCGCCCACGTAGTTAACAGGCGCGACCGCCTGGGCGACATGCTTGTCAAGCAAGGAAGAATCACGCCGGAACAACTGGCGGATGCTATAGCGGAACAGACTATGAATCCGCACGTTAAGCTGGGCGAGATCTTAGTTGAACGCGGGGCGATCAGCAGACAGGAACTCGAACAAAACATGACGACTCAGATAGAAGAGGCTGTGTACCTCCTTTTCAGCTGGGACACCGGGACCTTCCAGTTCGACAGTGGCTCTGTTCCGGAGGATCAAGATTTCTTGGTGGTGATCAATCCCGAATTCTTGTTGCTCGAAGGCGCTCGCAGAGTTGACGAGTGGACTCTTATAGAAAAGAAGATTCCCTCGTTCGACATAATTACGACCGTAGATAGAGCTCGCCTTGACGCTTCCGATGTCCAACTCACCGTACAGCAGAGAACGTTGGTGGATCTCATCGACGATAACCGCGACGTGTCCCAGTTGGTCGATGAGTCTGGCCTGACGGAGTTCGAGGTTGGCAAGGCGCTCTACGGCCTCATGTCGGCCGGATTCGTGGTTCAGAGCGGCCGCCGCGCAAAGCGACGATCCGTGGCGGAAGAATCCAGGGTGGCTGAACATCGCAACCTCGGACTGGCTTTTTACGGAACTGGTATGTATGACGAGTCACTGCGCGAATTCCGAAAGGTTGCGGAACTTGCTCCGAAGGATGGTTCTGCGTTTTTCTACCAGGGATTGATTGCTGTGCGGCAGGCTGAGTGGAATGAGGCCGCGAAACAGTTTAAGAGAGCTGCAGAACTCAGTGGTGCAAAGCCGGGTGTATTGAACAACCTGGCGTGTAGCCTCGAGAGGAGTAATCTCTTGAACGAAGCAGAAGCGGTTTACGCGGAGGCGGTGCGAAGGGACCGCAACAATCCAACTGTTGTCACAGGTTGGGGTGTGGTAGCCCTGCGCAAGGGTGACTATGAGGTTGCTGCGGACAGGCTTGACGAGGTGCGAGAGTCGGTTGGTGACAAGCCGCTGCCGCCCATCTGGTATTGGGCGCGCTCGCTGACCGCGGCGGCGGTAGAGGATTTCGAGACGGCCGAATCGCTCCTCCGGGAAGGGCTTGATAAGCACACGGATGACTCAGTGCTGCTGAACAACTTAGCCGTCATACTTGAGTTGTCGGGTGATCTGGACGGCGCAGAGGAACTCCTAGCACGCGCCCAGGCAAAGGAACCGTCTCTCCCCCAGCTGTCGAAGAATCTGGGAGATGTAAACTACCGCAGCGGGAGATTCGACGAGGCATGGGAAGCCTACACTAGGGCCACCAAACTCAAGCCCGACCTGGGTGACGACGTCTATTTCAAGCTCGGAAATATCGCATACAAGAGGCTGGACCGTGACCGAGCCGAAGAGTGCTGGCGGCAAGCTCTGCAGCTGAATCCACAACACCAGTTGGCTAGGACGAACCTCGAAACCATGGACGCGCTGGCGTGAGTTATGAGCCGGCCCAGGGGACGTAACATTAGATCAGCGCGGCTTTGCAGGCGCGTACAGCGACGTGGCTGGAGCTGGTAAGGTGATCGATTCATTAGCGCTGTCACTGCGCAAGAAATACGACGACGTTCTGCAGAGGCTAACTTCGGAATCGGCCTCGGCGGAGCGCGATAATCTCAAGAGTGAGATTATCACGCTCTTCAAGACGGTCGATCAGGCCCTGGGCGATCTCTCCGCGTTGAAGGAGGATATCCGGGTCCTCGTTGACAAGTACAAAGAAGTTTCACAGCAGGGAGCCGATTCGACCGCGCCTCAATTTGCCAGTGCCATGCCAGTTGTGCGCGAGGACCACATCGGCGCCTCGACGTTCGTCGAAAAAGGTTGGAGCCTCATTTCGTTGGGTGATTACCAGGGAGCGATCCAGGCCCTGGAAAAGGCGCTCGAGCTAGCTCCCGGGCAGTTACAGGCCAAATCTCTGCTGGGGTGGGCGCTGATGCTGAACGAAAACTACGACGAATCGCTAGCAGTATTCCAAGAAGTATTGATGAAGGAGCCAGCCAACACGCTGGCTCGCATTAACGTCGGGTTCATATGCCTGAAAAAGAGAATGTTTGGCGAGGCGATCGAACACCTGTCGAAGGCTATTCGCCTAGACAACGATGCTAAGGCCACGCTATATGCACACTTCTACCTCGGCCTCGTGTACCTCGAGCGCGAGATGTTCGAGGACGCCGAGACGTTCTTCTCCAAGACAATTAAGCTGGGTCCCAACTTGCTGGAAGCCTATTTTGAACTGGGTCGGACCCAGTGGTTCGCGGGCAATCGCGACCAGGCCAAGCAGACTTGGAGCGAGGCGTACAAGTCAAACAAGTTCAATCCCTGGGGCAAGCGGTGCAACGAAATGCTTGAGCTCGTTGCACAAGGGCAGGAGCCGCCTCGGTAACCTTACTTCTATTCTCCGCATTAATTGCACAAGGTCCCGTGGCCCTGGAGGTGGGGCGAGTCACCGCAGTGTACTGGCCCGGGCACGAGGGCGTCGCGGAATCGCTAGCTGAGTTTGCCGCCGCCAGTGAAAGTTGGCCCGGTCTTCCCGCAGTTGGGAGGGTACCCCTCCGGATTGTAGTAGCACCCGACAGGAGCACGTTCGATTCACTTACGCACGGAGTGATTCCTGAATGGGGTACGGCGGTCGCGTACCCATCGAGCAACACAGTTGTGATTAGGGTTGAGGGCGATCCGTTTCGCACGCTACGCCACGAACTCGCTCACTTGGCCCTGCACGCTGCGGTGGGGAGGGTCCCCCGCTGGTTTTCGGAAGGCTACGCTGTTCGGTCAGCTGGCGAGTGGAACCGGCTAAACGCTCTACGCGCAAACCTGGCTCTTGTCCTAAGGCCCCCGCCAAGCCTTGCCACGCTGAACCGCGACCTGCGGGGAGGAAACGTCGCAGCGAGAATGTCCTACGCCTTGGCGGCTACGGCTGTGCTTATGCTAGAGAGGATGGGTGGAGAGCGCGGGTTGGAACCTTTGATGGAGCGGCTGGCCGCAAGACAGGATTTGGACCGGGCAATGCGGGACACGTACCTCGTATCTCTCGATCAGTTCGAGGGATTGTGGCGCAGAGATATGAAAAAACGGTACGGCTGGCTGTCGTACGTTACTTCTTTCGCTGTGTTTTGGCTTGTCGCTGGTGCTGTTCTTTCAGTGCTCTGGATTCAGCGCCGGCAGCGCGACCTCGCGCGGAAAAAAGAGCTCGACCGAGATTGGGAAGTGCCACACGACGATTCTGTCGACGACGGTTGACTGGCCTGTATCACCGAGTTAGGCTAACAAATTATGCCTGAAAAAAAGGAATCGGCCGCACGGCTAAAGTTTGGCCGCAAGAATGTAGTGTTGATTGGCCTCGCAGTCCTTTCGCTGGGTGTGGGGTATTTCCTATTGGCGCAGGGAAGCACGACCCTTGCCCCGGTGCTCTTGGTATTGGGATATTGCGTACTGTTCCCTCTGGGTCTCGCGCTCTAAGTTGATCGATGCAGGGCGAATAGCTCAGTTGGTTCAGAGCGCCTGCCTTACAAGCAGGAAGTCGGGGGTTCGAATCCCTCTTCGCCCATCACAAACCGATCGGCGTTGCAAACGGACGGGCTAGCTATCGGGGTTATGGAGTTTGGTAATGGCTAACGAAGGTTGGGGTTCCTTGAAAAAGACCAATTCTTTAGCGCGCAGCGGACTGTGGATGGTTTGCCTCCTGGTCCTGAACGGCGAGGCTGCTGCGCAAATCGGAGGCCGGGTCTATCGGCGGTTTCTGATCATGAACCCGGTTCCGGAGGCCGGAACGGACAGCAGCTTCGCTGTCGAGCTCGGGGACAAGACCCGTGAGCGACTGATATCTCGGCTGCGGTTTAAGGTTCGCACGGTTTCGAGTGATCAGATATGTGAAGCACTGGCAGCTTCTGGTTTTCTGTGTAACGTGCCCCTGGCGCCCGTCATGGTGACTCAGTTGGCGAATGTCCTGACGGTGGATGCCTATGCCACATGGACGCTGGGAGATAATTCAGGAAATCCCACCGCAACGATTCGTTTGGTGGATCGCAGTCGTTCAGGTCTTTCCGGGTGGATATCGACGGAAGCGGAACCTGGGGCCGACGTGCGCGGGTTTGCGGACCAAATAGTTGACCTAATCGATGACCAGCTCAATGTCGCCCGGCACGCTCGGGAATGTTATGAAAAGCGGGATCGGCAGGACTACCGCGGTGCCAAGGAGCGAGCGCTCCGGGCCTTCCGGGAACAGCCTAATCATCCGGCCGCAGCGTCATGTCTGGCCACGGTATACGAGGCCGATCGACAGCCTCTGGACAGTATAATTCAGGCGCTGGAGCTGGCCGTGACCGGCGATTCGCTCCTAGGCCGAAGCTGGCGGAGACTGGGCCAGCTCTACATGCAGTTGGGAGACACGACCCAGGCCGCTTCGGCGTTTGAGAGCCAACTCCAGTCGAACCCCAGCGATCTGGAGGTGAGGCTCGGAGTCGCGGCGATCTATTATCGCCTGGGAAACTTTAGCAAGACGCGGGAGATCGTTGAGCCCGCTGTCGAGCAGAATCCAAACGATTTACAGGTGCTGCGAATCTGGATCGAGGCGTGTTTGGACGGACAGATGTGGGACTGCGCGCTGGTGTCGCTCGCCCGGAGATATGAGATCGATTCCACCGTTCACGGTGACCAGGCGTTCTACGGGCAGATCTTCGCTGCGGCGCAGGCGCTCAGCGATACGGCCGCGATGCTGAGGTGGTCCGGGGAAGCCATCGAGCGGGTGCCCGAATCGATCTCACTCTGGCGGGCCAGGGCTCAAGCGCTCAAGGAAGCCGGTATCAACGACTCGGCGGTGGCGGCGTACATGCGAGTCGCGGACCTCGACCCGACGGACTTCCGAAGTACACTGAACGCGGCTCAAATCGTTCTAGGCGAACTGGTAATCGACTCGGTTGTGGCGCTGGACAGCGCTGCGATTGGCTTGGCTGACTCGCTGCTCCAGATGACGCTGGCCCGTGATTCAAGTGACGCCACCCGCATGAATGTAGCGGTCGCCTACCTGCGTCCGGGCATGAGCCTGGCTCAAAACCGGCACCATAATGTAGCTGTGGACTGGTTGGATAAGAGTCTGGCGAATGACGTGAGGGGGCGGCTCACGACTCAAGCCAACTTTTGGCTGGGCTTCAGCATCTTTTATATCGTGACTGAGCTAGATAACGAGGTGACGGACACCGAAAGTTGTTCGCTGGTGGCGAGAGAGGCTGAACTCGTGGCGAAGGGCAAAGGAGCGCTCACAATAGGAGCAAGCGTGAGTCAACGATTCGCGGACCAGATACTTCCCTTCTACGGTCAGTACGAAGCGCGAATACCGCAGATGCTGGCCGCCTTTGGGTGCTGATAGTGAGGCCTTGAATTCGCTAGGTCGGTGCCCTTAGATTCGTCTGCTCGATTTTTGGGGGCTGTAGCTCAGTTTGGTTAGAGTGCCGGTCTGTCACACCGGAGGCCGCGGGTTCGAGTCCCGTCAGCCCCGTTGACGAAGTAGGGATCCGTGAAACCTCAGTCGTGCCCCGCCACAACTTGGCGGGGCATTTTCTTATCTTACAGAAAATGAAGCAATACCATATTCCGGTCTTAGTGGGCGAAGTTTCGATCCTCGCAGCCGGCAGCCGGCGTGCCGTGGACTGCACCGTTGGTGGCGGAGGGCACGCTGCAGTTCTGTGCCAAGCCGGCGCAGAGGTGTTGGCCGTTGACCGGGATGAAGAGGCCATCCAGGCTGCCCGGCAGTGGCTGGGAGCGGGTCTGAAATTTCTCCATGGAAGTTTTGGCGACAGTCAGGTGCTGCAGCAGATCGGGCAATTCAAGCCCGATTTCATA
>JAZFQE010000165.1:0-2415 GCA_036444955.1 Gemmatimonadales bacterium | reverse complement strand
GGCCCGCCACTGCGCGCGAACTGAAAGACGAACTCGTCGTCGGGAATTCTGATGTTGGATCCTATCGATAACATTTCGGGTGTAATTTAGCGGTGCACCGTGCACCCTGCACGCTTCCCACTAGCTGCTAACGGTTTCTGGCCCGCATACCCACCTACCCGCGAGCCTCTAGCCGTCTAGCCCTCTCGGCTTATCTTAGAACCAACAACGAGCCAAACAGGAGGTGGCAAATGGCTGACCGCGTGCGAAAGATCAACTATTGCTACGCGAAAGTGCCCAACCGTCCGGGTCAGGGTGTGAAGATGCTGGATG
This sequence comes from Gemmatimonadales bacterium, assembly GCA_036444955.1. GTDB lineage: Bacteria > Gemmatimonadota > Gemmatimonadetes > Gemmatimonadales > GWC2-71-9 > B16T1B5. The sequence goes on along the minus strand of JAZFQE010000165.1, from coordinate 2,103 downwards.
ACCTCAAGGAAGCCGGGGTGAACCTGCTCGCATATTCTGGATTTCCAGCGAAGGGGGGAAAATCTCAGATCGACTTCATACCTGATGACATAGTGGCTCTCCGGAGGGTTGCTAAGCAGAACGGCTGGCGGCTCAGCAAGACAAAAAAGGGATTCCTGATCACCGGAACCGACCAGGTCGGAGCCGCACAACGCCACATTGCAAAGCTTGCAGCGGCAAAGGTCAACATCACCGCTGCCGACGCGATTTCAGCAGGGAAGGGGCGCTACGGAATGATTCTCTGGGTCAAACCGAGCGGCTACAGTCGAGCGGCGCGGGTGCTGGGCGCGAAATAGTAAGTAGGTAGTGGTGAGTGGTGAGTGGTGAGTGGTGAGTTACCGCTTACTACTTACTACCTACCACTTACTACTTACTGTTACTATTCCAGCTCCCGCAACCCTCCCGGCACATAGTCTCGTCCCGTCGCTACGCGATCGTTCCAGGTATCGACTTCGGGCGCGCGCCGCCGCTCGACCATCGTAATGCAATTTTCTACTGGGCACACCAGCTCACAAAGGTTACATCCCACGCACTCGGTTTCGTCGACCCACGGCACTCTGTAGGGTGAATCGCCGTCGGACGCCGCGGCTTTCTGCGCAGCGACCTCGGCCATCGGCGCGACGTTGCCGGGTATCGCCTCGGTACCAGGAAGATGGATGCATTGGTGAGCGCCGTCGTGGCAAGCGACGTGACACAGCTGGCAACCTATGCATTTCTCCTCATCGATGACTGCCACGACGTGGTAGTTTAGGTCCAGCTCTCCCCATTCCTTGAAAGCCGGCACCGCCGCACCTACGAGGTCGCTTACCCTATCCATTCCTTTGTTGGCCAGGTAGCTGTCTAACCCGTCGATCATCTCTCCGACAATTCGATAGCCGTAATGCATGACCGCAGTGCATACCTGGACCGTGGATGCGCCTAGGGCGAGGAACTCCGCTGCGTCCCGCCAGTCTGAAATGCCGCCAATGCCAGATACAGGCACGGTTACCTGGGGGTCGCGCGACAGCTGCGCCAACATTCTCAGAGCAATTGGTTTGACCGCGGGGCCGCAAAATCCACCGTGGCTTGAAGCGTCCCCGACACGGGGAAGTGGAACCAGTCGGTCGAGATCGACACCCATGATGCTCTGAAGCGTGTTGATCAGCGATAGCGCCGTTACATTGGCGCGGCAGGCTGCCTCGGCCGGCTCCGTCACGTCCGTGATGTTGGGCGTGAGCTTCGCAATGACCGGAATACTCGCAGCGTCCATTACCCAGCGGACAAGTTCTTCCAGTACCTTGGGTTCTTGTCCAACGGCCGATCCCATCCCCCTTTCGCACATTCCGTGTGGGCAACCGAAGTTGAGCTCTAGGCCGTCAGCTCCAGTGTCCTCTGAGCGTTTGATGAGGGTCATCCAGTCGTCACGAGATTCAGCCATGAGCGACACAATCAATGCGTGTCCGGGATAACGCTTCTTGACCTCGGTTATTTCACGTAGATTCACGTCGAGCGGTCGGTCGGTGATGAGTTCGATGTTGTTTAGACCCATCATGCGCTGACCGGTGTAGTCGATCGACCCCAGCCGACTGGAAACGTTCACTATGGGATCACCGAGCGTCTTCCAGACTGCTCCACCCCATCCCGCGTCGAACGCTCGCATGACCTGCTCACCGCTGTTGGTTGGCGGAGCGGACGCGAGCCAGAACGGGTTGGGGCTCTTGATTCCCGCAAAGTCAACTGAGAGATCAGGCATTTTTCCCTCCGCTGTCCGATCCCATGAGCATGGCATCAATTGCCGTCGCCGCCCGCTGGCCCTCTGCCACCGCGTTGACGACCTCTTTGCCTCCGTTGCACGCGTCACCACCTGCGAAGACCCGGGGGTTACCGGTGACTCCGGTTGCCTCGCCAGCGATGATGTGTCCCCGGCCATCACATTCGACGCCCTGAAACGTGTTCACTAGTTCCATCAACCTGGCCTGACCTATTGCGATGACTACGAGATCCGCTGGGATCTCATCCAACTCGTGCTCCGTCGGTTTGCCATTGCGCGCACGAACGAGAGAGAGCGAGCTGACAGTACCGTTT
>JAZFQE010000164.1:0-4303 GCA_036444955.1 Gemmatimonadales bacterium | reverse complement strand
GGAAAGAATTTCCCTGGCGACGCTGACTCTCGAGGCCACGTCGGCGAACTCACTTGCCGTGAGCTCCGGGTCTTCATCCCTTATGGCCTCACTAATAGACGGAAGGGGCACATTTGAGTATCCGTTGTCACGATCTGCCGCGAAGACCAGGTTCCTAAACCACGGGCGTCCTCGAAGCCCGGCCTCTCGGGTAAGTGCTTTGTCAACGGTCATCAGCTCCCGATTAATAGCAGACAAGCTTGCATCTGGTTGCGATAAGAGCACAACTGACCGAAGTTCGGCCACCTCGGCGGCGGCTATCCGCATGGCGTTGACCGCTGTAGCCAAATCCTCTGTATGGACACTCCAGTTTCGCGACTCGACCGACGTAGCGAGAGTTACGGAGAGCTCAGCCAGTTGTTCGGCAAATTCCCGGTAGTCTAAGGGGATCACGTCCGCGTTGGCCAAGCGCGCGGCCAAAGTGGCGGTGAGACGCGCCGCGCCGGCGTGCGCTAGGAAACCGGGATCACCGAACTCAGAAATCCACCGGTGCGTGTCGTAGGCCGAGTGGTATACGCCTCCGGATCCTCTAAAACCGAAGTTCGCGGACGGAATACCCAGGTGATTGTAGAAGCCCACGTAGTCGGATCCTCCACCCAAGTCCCCGACGCGCGTGATCTGACCGTCGTCCAAACCCTGAGACTCGGCCCAAGCCTCGTATAAAGTTCCCTCGCCGAAGGGACTTTCCACGCTCATCGTGACTTCGCGGATCAAAGCCTTGAGCGAGCCCGAACCGCTGGCAACAAACTGCCGGCCGGCGGCAGTCACATCCTGGTTTATGTAGGCCACGACTTGGACGCTCAGCACGTCTTCGAACCGCTCCACAAACTCGGTGGAACCGATTAACCCCCACTCCTCCGCGTCCCAGGTCGCGAACACGACGGTTCGTTCGGGCCGGAAGCCACCTGCCGCCAACTCTCCGAACGCGCGCGCAGCTTCGAGCACGCTTACTGTACCGCTTACGTTGTCCACGGCACCGGGCCCCCACGCGTCGCGATGAGCGCCCACGACAATCCATTCGTCCGGGTGTGTCGCTCCCCTGAGGAACGCGAGGGTGTTAAAGATGCCGTGATACGCCCGGCCGTCCCGCTCAGTATCGACAATCAAGCTCACGCTCACCGGTCCCGGGCCCACGTGATATCTGAAAGGGAGGCCGCCCTGCCACGATTGAGCAGGTAGGGACTGACCTCTGAGCCCCTCCAGCAACTCAGCCGCAGCAGCATACCCGATGGGAGCCACAGGAATGTGTGGTATCTGCATTTCGGATTCCGGTACGCGCACCCTCCCGTAGTCCGAAGGACCACCCGGCGAGCTCGGGTCGCCACGATCGATCTTGATACTGCCCCGCTGCACGCCGTGCGGCGGCCGGAAGGGACCCTCGGGGTAGACATCACCCTGGACGTAGCCGTCATCAACGGGGTCGGAGTAAAGCAGCAGACCTAGCGCACCATGTCGCTCGGCTTCTCGTGCCTTGATGCCACGGTACGATCTCCCGTAACGAGCGATCGCAATCTTGCCCTCCACGCCGACTCCGGCCGAGTCGAGGGCTTCGTAGTCCTCTACAAGTCCGTAGTTCACGTAAATCACTTCGGCGGTTACGTCTCCGCGCCCTGTGTAGGCATTAAACTGCGGAAACATCTCACCTTCAGTTGCAGGATCACCGGGCACGGGCGGTTCTGTGGTTCCAAGTTCGAGGGCCGTGGGGCTAACTCGATTGACCGACAACCGCAGGGGATGTGGCAAGTACACCAGATAGGAGTCGATCTTAGTCTCGTAGCCCCAACTCGTGGTGAGGCTGTCCACGAATTCAGCAGTCCAGCGCTGGCGCGGCGTCCCCGCAACGTGCGGCTCCGCACTGAGGATCTCCGAGAGACGACGGGAGTTGGCCGTATCGATAACGGCTCGGAGTTCGGCCTCGACTTGAAGTTGCCTCGTGCTCCTAGCCAAGGTGTAGCCAGTGAGGCGGCTCGGCGCCTGTGCTGAGAGAGGCGTGAAAGTCGCGACTGAGACGGCGCAAAGACTAGCGATCCGACCAGCAACGCTAGTGATGCGGATGTTCATCTTCGCCCCAGTAATCCTCGAGCTCAACCCCAAGACCCAGAGCCATACGGTTTACATAGGAGAAATAGGCTGCAATCTGGCATATATCCAATATCTCGTCGTCTCGAAACCCGGCGCGCCGCAAAGGTTCCAGATCGCTTTCTCTCATGCTTTCCGGCTCACGGCCGAGTTTAACCGAGTAGTCGAGCATCGCCCGCTCGCGTTCGCTGAGGTCGGCCCGTGTGTAGTCTTGCTCAATCGCGGCGGCCTTCGGGTCATCTTTCAGCCACGTACGGAGACCCGCTCCGTGATGGCGTACTCAATAAAAACAGTCGTTGGCCCTGGAGACGGCGACTCCGATCATCTCCCGTTCAGCGCGGGAAAGGCCCGACTGTCCGCGCATCATGTGGGAATAGTAGGCGTAGTGGAGGTCGAGAGATTCGGGATTTAGGGAATGAATTTTCAGGATGTGGTCCACACCGTGCTGGGCGCGGTACTTTTCGAAGATCTCCTCAAGCCTACCTTGAGCCTCGTCCTCGTCGATCCACTTTATCCATGCCATCCCACATTTCCTCTTGCTAGTTCATCCTCCGGGGCCAGACCTGTTAGTTGAGGATGCGCCGCGCGACCTGCCAGCGCCGACTCCACCAGGCACCATCCCCCTCGCTCGACACCAGGCTCGATATCTTAACCCCCTGAGAACCGCTGTGAATGAACTGTCCGTCACCTATGTACAGTCCCACGTGTGTTATACGGTGGCCCTCGATTGAGAATCCCAAGATGTCACCTGGCCTGAGGTGCGCAACCTGCGGGTTAACCCTCTGGCCTGCCCGTGCTTGATCGCGACTCACTCGGGGGATAATGAGTCCGTGCTGACCGTAGGCGTACTTTATCAACCCCGAGCAGTCGAAGCCGTTCTCGTCGGTGCCACCCCACTGGTACGGAGTGCCCATCACCTCCAACGCGGTCTGCACCACCATGGACGCCAACTCGGCTGCATCCTCGGTCGCTCCCCCACCGCGGGCAGCGTCGTACACATCCGTCCGTGAGGGCGGATCGACTCTACTCGGTGGCGGGCGAGCGCCGCGCCCAGCAGGAACCCGACCCGAACCTATCGAGACCGCAGCGTGCAGCACGAAACCTGTTCTGTCTCTCTGGCTGAGATCCCAGAAACCTCTCGCGTTGGTGTCCTCCGCACGGTACCGGCCGTCGAGAGAAAGTGTCAGTAACGGCAGCGCTACTGAATACCCCAACCCCGCACTCCAGAAAGCATCGAGGTTGCCGTCTTCGTGGCGTACCAGCAACCCCGTGGAGCTTATGAAGTAGAGGCCGCTACCGCGACGCCCGATAGCCATAGAAAGCTCACCCCCGGTACTAGTTCGACCGATCAGCGAATCATCCTCCAGGTGCACAACACCGATACCGTACGAGACTGTTCCAAAAAGCGGCCGGTACAGCGCAGCGGAATACGTGCTCGCCGCGCTCGAATCAGTCCACCACCGGCCATACGTCACCTCCACGCCACGGCTCTGCGCCACGACGGGAGCAACAACAACGTAAGACGCTATAAGCAATCCACTTACGCGCACTCAGCACCGATCTCTAAGAGTTCGGCCCCAACCTAGTGACCGTCGTGACAACCGTCAACAAATTGTTTCCTTCTTGGAACAATCGGTCCGCGGATCCACCGGCAGCCTGACGACTCGGGGGCTTGCCTGCGTAACGTGTGCCTGGTAGCATCCCAGTTTCAATTCCGTCTGGTGGCGCGCCCGAAAGCAGTGATCACCGTGTCGCTAACAGAACAATTGAGTACGATCAGGATAAGGCAAGGATATGGAACCGATTAGGAAACTCCGACTGGCATGTACCGCTCTCGCGCTCACCTCGATTCCGGCAACTTTGGTGGCTCAGGATGAGGAAGATCCCGAGACACTCAACCGCGGGCTTCAGGTAGCCCGAATTTCCGTCTCCCCAGCATCGATCGATCTCGATCGCGGTGACACGGTGGCTATGAGAGGCGCCTTCTACGATAGGGATGGAAACACCGTCAGCGGAGTCCGTTGGGCCATCACGGACGTCACCGACGTATTCGAAGTCCAATCGGTCAAAGACTCCATTGCCGACACCTATCTGGTGTGGGGTAACGGCCGCGGGTCCGAGAAGATTCACATTTTCGTGCGCGTCCCCAGCGAAACCGGAGGCGGAACCTGGTCGCTGCTGGATT
>JAZFQE010000163.1:0-5057 GCA_036444955.1 Gemmatimonadales bacterium | reverse complement strand
AGAACCGGTAAGGACACGGGATCTCTCTAATCCATTCAAGACCTCGCCGTCAGGAATATCCGTCCAGGCTGAGATTACGTCCGCAGATCCGACTCGAGCCTGCGCTCGGAAGATTCTGGAACTTGGTCGGGATATTGATGGCCTCGGCACCTGGCTCGTATCCCGCGTAAGTTGTTGTTTCCCCGTCGCAGCTCCTGTAGCGATGAGAACTCCCCAAAACATACCTTGAGCCCAACAGTACAGCTCCGAAACCCTTGCCGCGTAGGGGCAATAGCGGGGATTATGTCAAATACACTCTTTAAACTCGGCCGGTGATGTCGTGAGCCTTAGTCTTCTTATGACTCAGAAATTGAAGGCGAACCCGATTGAAAAAACCGGGTACGCCTTGAAGTCTTCGAGTTCAATTTCGAGTTCCAGGCGCTCCGCGTCGAGTGCCGAATCGAAAAGCGGGTCGCCCGCCAATGTGCCATCCGAGGTCAGTGTTACGATCGGCGAGTCCTGCCAGAGGAAACCGAAATCCAGATTGATTCCGATCCTGTTGAATGCCCGAAAATCGAAACCGATACCGAGATAGGGTGCGGTCGATTTGAACGATACCGTGCTGCGTAGTGTGCCAACCTCGCTGGGCAGATACGTAACACCGCCAACGGTGCCTGTTGCCCCCCGACTGACCATGGACAGTTCGTTACTGTTGGAGTACATGCCGACCGTAAAGCGGAGCGGGCTGAGTGGGACGCGAAAGTTGGCCGTGGCGTACACGGTATCGAGGTTCAGAGAAGTGTCGTAGTTGACGCCAGCCTCCGATCCGCTCCCGATAGCGTAGTCGTATAAGTTGAGACCGGCACGGAGATCGAAAAAGGGCAGAGGACGCCAGGTGCCTTCAACACCGAGTCCCAGTGTTCCGGCCTTGGCCCCGATCCACAGGTTGTCATCGGCGACCGCGCTCTGGGCAACCAGTACACTCAACGCAAGTACTACGACATGGCAACGAATCTTGTTCATAGGGTTTCCCTGGACCGCGGATTTCGGTCGAATTTATAGGCCTGCGAAGACTAAACGCGGATAGTGTCGGGGTCTGTGCTTCAGGTCACAGGCTGTATGGCTTCACATAAGTCAGGACCGACCTTTCGCGCCCGTTCGTCTGTCTTTGCCTCGCCGTCTTTTTTTTCGCCGGTTGCAACTCCCCAGCAGGAACTCCGTGATCTTCTCTACTTCTTCGTCCATCAGGTATGCATCCGACACGCGCCAGCCGACAAGCATGACACAGCTCTTTTCATTGACGACGAGATCCTGATCCGAACCGGTGGGCAGGACCTGGCATCCGGGAACTCCGATGACGGACAATACCTTGACCGGATGACCGACCACCGGCGTTAGTTCCCGAGCCAGCAATTCAACTTTCCTGCGATGTTCGGCCAGGCTGACCGAAGCCTGGCCCGGTTCGAAGTGGAGTTGGCCTTTCTTCAGTCGAACCGTCTTTGCCATTCGCCTCGGCGCGGCAAAGACGGATACGGCATAGACGCCGTTGGCCCCGATCACGATATTGTCAATGATATGGCCACCCACCGGAACACTGTGGAACACCCGGTTGCCTCTTGAGATGCTATGCAGCAGACCATGCGAGAGGGATATATTCGCGTCCCTGAGATAGGCAAGACGCAGCCGACGGCGAACCGTCAGGAAGAATCTGAGTATGTAGTACGCGATGGCCCCGACGAGCGCCAACCCCAGGACGTTCCAGCCCCACGCAGGAGGTTCGGCCCACCAGCCCCGGCGGCCTAACACCAGAATCGTCAGAAAACACACGGAGAAAACCAGCATGGCCGTGGTCTGCCGGTAACGAAGTGCGTCGATCCGGCGAATCTGCTGCCGCAACTCCTCACCCGGCTCGAACAGAATCCCGCCGCGGAAACGCTGCCGAAGATTGACCTGCGACGAGACGATGGACGCCATCTTCGACAACAACAAGATCAGTGCAGACAGCACAAAGGCCGCAGTTGCCGCGCTGACGATGGTGGCAAGGTCAATCGTTGTTGCCATAACGCCCCAATGACGTCTCTCTCTTGGAAGTGCCGGAGAATTGTAGGGGCGAGTCCCGAATATATCCGTGAAGTACTTCCGGATGCAGGAGATCGCAGGCAGGCGCGTTGACTGCCTTAGCAGGCTATCGTGGTGATCCGTCCCGGTCTAAAACGTGATAAAAAAACCGATATGCGTGCCGTCATCGAACTCAACTTTCGGCGCGGCATCGAAGTCGCCTTTGACGTATCGCACGCCCAGGTAGATCTCAGCGTCCCGCATGAACTGATACCCGATTCTGGCCGTGTAATCCTGGTATTTCTTCAGGCCGCTCCCCGTTAGGACGTCGGGAGCGAAATACGCTGCACCGGTAAAAGTGACGCGGTTGAATCGCGTCAACGTATAGCTTAGAAATCCGCCCACGGCGAGTCCGAATCCGCTCTGATTGGAGAGGTCGCCGTCGACGTAAGCCAGCCGCCCGCCCAGGCCCGCGCGAATCGGATTGGCTCCCCCACTTGCGAATCCTCGCAGGGTCAAGCCGACGTGCGGCACGCTTCCGAAATCGCCGTTATTCAGCCAGCCGCCGTCAACGTTCAGCCTGCTGTTCCTAAGATCGTGAGCGTAGATTATGCGCAGCGCATCGCTATTGAAACTGAGGTCGACTTCGTCAGCCGCTGCCTGCGCGCACAACAGTCCAGCGGCCAGCAGCCCTAAGACGAATCTCATGCCGGCACTCCTCGACAACAACCCCGCTAATGATACCGGCAATCAACGGGATCACCTAGCAGGCTGTCATGCAGCCTCAGAGTATTGTTTATGATTGGGCGCCGGTCTGGAGATGTAGGAGCGGTCACGTGGTCGCGAACAATCGCGACGAGGCCGTCGCTCCTACGCCGGTTGCGATGCTTGCTCGTAGGAGCGGCCGCCTGGCCGCGAAGGGCGGCGACCTCTAGGGCAGCGATATACAGGCTAGAGCAGCCGCTCCAGCCGATCCAGGTCGTTGATCACACGCCAGGAGCCGCCCTCCGCCTCCACGCGGGCTTGCCACATGTCGAGACGATCGAGGTACTCGCGGGGATCGATATTGTCGCTCGAGAGCTTGGTCACGTTCAGCGCAACCACCTCGAAATTCTCCAAGGGTATGGCAAGATCCCGCACATACCCCGCCATCAGATCTTCTTTTAAATCCGAGAAGATGAATATTACTTTGCGGCCGGGTTCCTTCTCGTTCAGAAACTCAACCGCCTGCAATAACCCGCCCGTAATATCCGTGTGGCTGGCCGACCCGACATTACTGAGAAACTCATGAATAGTCTCGGAGAACAGCCGCTTCTGGCTATTCGCAGCGCTCGGGCGATCGTCGAGAGTCACCTTAGCGATGATGTCCCGCTCACTGAAGCTGCCTGTATCGATCCGTGCAACCGCGAACGAGTCCAGACCGTTCAACCGTGTCAACGTATAGTTGATGATCTGCTCAGCTTTATCCAGTTGCTCGGTATAGGTCCCGGACGTATCCAGCAAAAGATACACGCCTAGGTTCCGCGGCGTAGAGTCCGAACACGCTCCCACGGACAAACCGAGTATCGTCACATAGATTAATTGTCTCATGAGGACACCTCCGAATAGCTCTGTGCACTGGGTTTCGACCGCTTAGCGAGAATCGTCTCGACCCAAAGAGGCAAGAAAATTAGAACGTCGTAGAGTCTGATCAATACCGAGCCCAGGAGCCGAACCGCGCCTCCCAATATGCGCAGAACCAGCGCACCTAAGTGCAGAACGCCGGTAGCTAACAGCCCTATAAGGGTGCGGGACGAATGCACTAATGTCTCTAAGGGTATCGCCACGAACACCAAGGCGAAGGGCAGCATGAATCCCAGACCCATTTGCGCTACGGTTGTGATCCAGGCGAAGTCGTTCTCGATCAGGCCACCGCCCCGTAGGATCGCACTGGTCGCAAGCTCATCCTGCATGAGGATCTCTCGCATATAAGCAAGCCCAGCCTCGACCGACGCCAGGGACAACAAGATTCCGAAGGTTATCCACGCCATGCGGATTCTCGTCTTGTCCGGTAGAGCACCGATCACGGGAAACAAACGCGTGATCCGCATCGACTCCATCAAAAACAGTCCCATGGAGATTTCCACTAATATGATCACAAGCGCGGCGATATCGGCCATCTTGAACATGCCGATGAAGTTCGTCCCACCCACCATCTCTGCCATCGGCCGGGCGATGAGGGAGAAATTGATGATCGCGCCGCCCACAGCTATGCTGAGCACGAAGGCGGATACGAAGAACTGCACGAGAGAAGAAGAGGAGAGCACCTGGAGTGCGCGGTCGGTACCCTGCACGATCTCCTCATACTCTTGCATGTGCCGATCTATCGGCTGACATCGTTTAAGCAGGCTTTCCACGTTCTTGTTGACGTGCGTCAGGTTTTGCTGAATGGTCCGCCAACCCGGCATCATCCGCCGCAGCAGATCGTGTCGTTTCCGACTGGCACCGCGATACTCCTCCATCGCGTTCCCATGGGCCTTCACCAACGACTTGTGAATGTCAGCCAGGATGGTCCCCACCATCCCGTCGTTGCGAGCGTCTATCTTGGCTACTGCGTCCACCGCCTTGACCCAGCCCGGGGGTTCCGGCGGTACGTCCACTGTCTTTTGATAATCTTCTTCAATGCGGACGATGACTTCGCTGAGATTCCGTTGAAATTCGGGGTAAGCTCCGAGATCCTTCTGAACGCTGTCGGCGATGCGATCGAACTCTCGTTCGATGATGCGTTCTTTCGCTTCCCGTCCAGCCGCCAGAAGCACTTCCCGGTTGCGTGCCACAAGGTGCTTCTCTGCGTTCGAAAGAGCACGCGAGCCCAGGCGCATGGCGTCATGGAGCGTCCGGCTGAACGTCAGGACCACCTTGTGTCCCGAGTTTCTCGCGAGATAGAGTAGCGCTACCAAGAACACCACGCAGATGCCGACCGAGAGCACTGGGTAGGGCGTAAGTCCGAGCAGATCGGTGAAAGCCATGGTTACATCCTC
>JAZFQE010000162.1:0-2227 GCA_036444955.1 Gemmatimonadales bacterium | reverse complement strand
TATGACCCGCGTCTCGTCGTCATTCAACAGCGTTAGTGCTCCCGAGTGGAGCAAGATGAACGGGTCGTCAATCCCGTATACTCCCGCATTTACTTCCGGCGTTTGCGAGACGAACAGGTCGGGCTGGTCGGGCCAATCCATAGTTTCACACACCTCCTTGAGCATGGTGTGCAGTTTGGGAAACTGATTGGGGCCAATCTTCACTGCGTTGGCCTGGAATAGCAGCTGCACTCCCCTTTCCCCCCCAATGAAGCCCAAGATCTTCTTGACCACCACATTGAAACCCGGGATGGATCTCAGGGTTTGCAGTGCCGCGCGGTCAGCCGCGTGCTCCCAGGAAACCGGCGAGATGTCGGTCAGGACAGTTGTAGCTCGGGAAGATGGGACATCCCTGTCATTCATATAAACCTCTCTAGTTCTTCTTCGGGCTCTGCGAAATCTACTTCCTCACCCATAACCGTACGTCCCCCGATGGTAGCGGTTTCATGGCCCGAGTCAAACCTTGCTCGCCGCATTGAGCGCTCGGTCCAGGTCGGCGATCAAGTCGTCGGGGTCCTCGACTCCTACCGATAGCCGGACAAGACTGTCAGTTAGTCCCATGCTCTCTCTCATCTCCTTCGGTACAGAGGCATGGGTCATGCTGGCGGGATGGCCGATTATGCTCTCCACGCCCCCAAGCGACTCGGCTAGAGCAAACAGTTTCGTCGTCTCGACCATCACCTCCGCGCGGCGTGGCTTGCCGAGCTCCAGGGAGATCATGCCTCCGAACCCGCTCATCTGTCGACACGCCAATTCATGCTGTTCGTGAGTCGGCAGTCCGGGATAATAGGTCCGTTCGACCACGGGATGTTCGGAAATCCACTGGGCGATCCTCCTGCCGGATTCATCGTGCCGCTTCATCCTGAGCACCAGCGTCTTGGTGCCTCGGATCGTGAGCCAGGCATCCCACGGACTCGGCACCGCGCCGGACGACTTCTGTGTAAAGTCAAATTTCTCGGACAGCTCGGCGCTGTTAGTCAGCAGGATGCCTCCAATCAGATCGCTGTGGCCGTTCAAATACTTGGTTGTCGAGTGGAGAACTATGTCTGCTCCTAGTTCAAAGGGACGTTGGAAGCACGGTGTGGCGAACGTGTTGTCCACCGAGATGAGTATGTTTCGCGACTTCGTCAGATCGCACACGGCCTGGATGTCGGTGAGGTGCATCATCGGGTTGGTGGGGGTCTCCAGGTGAATGAGCTTGGTAGCGGGGGTGATGGCCTCTTCGATGGCCTCCACCTTGCGCGTATCCACGAATGAGAAATCCAACCCGAGTGGACCGAATACCAGGGCCATGAGCCGGTAGACTCCACCGTAGACGTTTTGACCGCAGATGATGTGGTCGCTCCGGGAGAACAGCTTGAGTATCGCATCGGTAGCTGCCATGCCGGAGGAGAAAGCGTGACCGTAACGCGCTCCTTCGAGGGCGGCGATATTGCGTTCCAGCGTGTCTCGCGTCGGGTTCCGAGCTCTGGCGTAGTCGAACCCTTTGTTCTTCCCGATCCCCTCTTGCACGTAAGTAGCTGTTTGATAGACAGGTGGCATGATGGCGCCGCTCGTCTCGTCGGGTCGCTGTCCTGCATGGACGGCGCGGGTCGCCAAACTGAGTTTCAGGTCTTCGTCGAAGATTCGAGCCATAATTTCTAATTCCGCGTCGGTCGAAATGATTGCGGAAGCTAAACCGTCGCCTGCCAGCCCAGCAAGCGAGGCGGCTGTCAGCGCACGCGGCCTAGCGAAATCCAACTCCCGCTGGAAGTGGGTTCCGCAATCGCCGGAAGGTAGCGTTTTGCTTCGTGGTGGCTAAACTTTCCCCCGCCATGAGCAAGACACTGATAACTAGCGTTTCGGGCGTTCGGGGCATCGTGGGCTCCGGCCTCACGGCCGAGCTGGTGACCCGTTACGCCGCTGCGTTTGGAACACTGCTCAGAGAGGGTGGATCGGGACCGGTGGTGATTGGACGCGATTCGAGGGCAACGGGACCGATGTTGGCAACCGCCGCCATCACTGGCCTACTGTCGGCAGACTGTGAGATCGTGGACTGTGGGCTGGTACCCACCCCCACTGTGCAGCTCGCGGTGGAGCATCATTCCGCTGCTGGGGGATTGGTGGTCACTGCGAGTCACAACCCCATCGAATGGAATGCGCTGAAGTTCATCGGTGCCGACGGAGTTTTTCTGGATGCGGATCGCGG
>JAZFQE010000161.1:0-4901 GCA_036444955.1 Gemmatimonadales bacterium | reverse complement strand
TGGTCATGCTGATCCGGTACAAGCACGAGGTGGACACGTTTTACCGCACCATCGATTGGGATCTGTTGGGATTTTTCGCGGGCCTGTTTGTGGTTATCAGCGTGATGGAGCATGCCGATGTGCTGGCGTTGATCGGCCGCGGGCTGGAGCCGGTGATCGATCTGGGGCCGACGATGGGGACCGGGGCGGTGTTGGTGTCGGCCGCCGGATTCAGCGCGGTGACGGACAACATTCCGCTTGCGGCCATGCTATCGAAGATCGTCGCCGACATTCCGGTTGCGGGTGGCGGCGTTCGCACGGCTGCGGATCCCCTGTGGTGGGCGGTGATCTTCGGGGCCAACCTCGGCGGCAACCTCACCCCGATCGGTTCGGCATCGACGTTGGTGGCCGTCACGATCATCCACAAACACAACCTGAAGCTGTCGTTCGGGGGATTCGTGAAGAAAGCGCTGCCGTTCGCGGTCGTTCAAATAGTGATCGCGTTGGCCTACGTGCTATTGGTGTTGCCAGCTTTTGGTTGACGCTGGCGAACGTGCATCGGGCGTAGCAGGTCCGTCTACGTAGCTGCAGGAAGGGAAGTATCCAGTTCTCGGTGGAATGTGCGCTCGGAAACGCGGGTCGGATAATCACCCGAGAAGCAAGCATGACAGTATGTGCTGGGATCGCTACCGGCGGCCTGCAACATGCGTTCGATTGACAGATACCCCAATGACTCTACCCCCAGGTGCTGGCGAATCTCCTCCTCCGAATGATTTGCCGCGATTAGCTCTTCTTTTGTCGGCGTGTTGATGCCGTAATAACAGGGGCCAGTAATAGGAGCGGACGCGATCCGGAGGTGGATCTCTCGGGCTCCCGCCTGACGAACCATCTGGATAAGTGATTTGGACGTCGTTCCTCTAACTAAGGAATCGTCCACAATCGCGACGCTCTTTCCTTCCAAGACTTCGCGGACAGGACTGTATTTGATGCGCACGTTAGCGATACGGCTGTGTGGTTCCGGATTGATGAATGTTCGGCCCACGTAGTGATTGCGTATCAAGCCGTGTTCCAGTTTTAGTCCGCTCTCCTCCGCGAATCCAAGGGCCATGGCATTTGACGAGTCCGGGACTGAAAAAACGCAGTCGACGCCTTCCGGAACCGGTCGCTCTTTAGCCAGCTGGCGACCCAACTCGCGGCGGACTCGCTCCACCGAACTGCCGAAGACCACGCTGTCCGGTCGCGAGAAGTAGACGAGCTCGAATACGCATCTCCGGTGGGGCTTCGGCGACAGATCCGGGAGGTCAACCAGCGTGCCGTTCTCGATCTTGATCCATTCGCCAGGCTGCAGCTCGCGAATAGTTGTTGCACCGACAATGTCCAGTGAACAGGACTCGGAGCCTACGACAAATCCCCCTTTAAGCTTGCCGACAACAAGTGGCCGGAATCCTCGCGCGTCGACCGCGGCATATAAGGTCTTCCCGATCGTGAGCACGAGCGAGTAGGCGCCTTCTATGCGTTCCATCGCGTCGAGGATCTGGTCTTCAGGTTCTCTTGCTTCAGATCGGGCGATGAGGTGGATGATCACCTCTGAGTCGGATGTCGACTGGAAGATCGATCCGCTCCGCACCAGGTCGGCTCGCAGTTCTGCAGCGTTGGTGAGGTTGCCGTTGTGAGCGAGAGCAAGCGGTCCAGAATGATAGTTCACGAGGCAGGGTTGTGCATTCAACAGAGCTGAACTCCCCACCGTTGAATAGCGCGTGTGGCCGACCGTCGTAGTTCCCGGAAGCTGCCTAAGAACCTCGGGCGTTATGACGTCCTGCACCAGCCCCATGCCCCTGTGCGAGTGCGCCTGCAGTGCGTCATCCACCGAAACGATTCCGGCGGATTCCTGACCCCGGTGTTGCAGAGCGTAGAGGCCGAGGTACGTGAGCTTGGCCGCGTCGCTAAGTCCCGAAACGCCGAAGATTCCGCACATGGTTACTGCATCTGTTCTGTGTTGAGTTGACCGGCGGTTTGTTTCATAAATTGGGGAATCGCATCGAAATAAGCATGCCTCAGTTCTTCCAGTTCAAAGGCCAGTGATGTCCCGCCGAACTTCAATATAAGCGGGTCGCCGAGGTTCCCTACGGTGCCTGCTATTATCGCGGGCACTCCATTCTCGGAAGCCACGTGGAGCACGGCATCAACGTTTGATTCCGGAAGACCCACCAGTGCTCGCCCTTGATCCTCGCCGAAGAGCAATGAAGCCGGGTCGAGGCCATCTTGCATTCCTGACAAGTCAACTGTGGCACCGAAAAGTTCGTTTCCATAGGACCTACCGATGCATGCCTCAGCCAGGCAGACTGCGAGGCCTCCGTCACCCACATCGTGAGCGCTTGAAACCAGGCCTGCCTCTGCGACGCTGACGAGAACCTGTATGAGCTTTCTTTCTTGATCGAGATCGACGGGGGGCGGTGGGCCCCCAAGGGTTTTCAGGACGTATTTCCAGAGGGCCGAGCCGCCCAGATGGCCCGATGTCCTGCCAAGGATTATGATGCGATCACCCGGTTGGATGAAATACGGAGTCAGCGCGTTGCCGACATCGGTGAGTAGTCCGACCATGCCGATCACAGGTGTTGGTGGGACAGCTCCGGTCGGACTTTCATTGTAGAAGGATACGTTCCCGCCGGTAACGGGAGTATCGAGTGCCGTGCAAGCCTCCGCTATGCCCCTGCACGCCTCAACGAACTGGAAGTAGACGGTAGGTTTCTCAGGGTTGCCGAAGTTGAGGCAGTTGGTGATGCCAATCGGCCTGGCACCGGTGCAGGCGACGTTACGCGCCGCTTCCGCCACCGCTGACTTAGCTCCTTCGTACGGGTCGAGCGACATGTAGCGCCAGTTGCAGTCGGTCGATAGCGCGATACCCATCGATGTGTCAGGGATCCTTATCACGCCGGCGTCACCGCCGGGTTTGATAACCGTATGCGCCCGCACGGTGGAATCGTACTGTTCGAAAACCCAGCGGTTGCTCGCGATCCCGGGAGTCCGGAGCAGCTGGATGAGGGATGCGGATAAGTCGATTTCACCTTGCGACGGACAGATTGCTCGCATCTCCCTCATCTTCGGATCTTCTAGCGCTTGAGGCGTGTATGCTGGACAGCTTTCGATGAGCGGCCCGCCTGGAATCTCAGCCACTGTTGTGCTGCCCGCCGTTATCCGGTAGAACCCGTCCGAAGTAATTTTTCCTATTACGGCAGCTTCCAGCTCCCACTTGTCAGTTATTGACATAATCTCGTCAACCCGATCGGGCCGGGCGATCACGAGCATCCGTTCTTGCGATTCGGAAAGTAGGATTTCATAGGGCGACATGCCGGGTTCCCGTGTAGGAACCTTGCATATGTCTATCTCCACGCCTACGCCGCCCTTAGCAGCCATTTCCGCCGAAGACGACGTGAGGCCAGCGGCGCCCATGTCTTGGATAGCTACTACGCATCCCGAAGTGATGAGCTCGAGGCTTGCTTCGATGAGAAGTTTTTCGGTGAACGGGTCGCCCACCTGCACTTGCGAGCGGCGCTCGTCGCTCTTTTCTGAAAGTTCCTCAGAAGCGAACGAAGCGCCATGGATCCCGTCTCTCCCCGTCCGTGACCCCACGGTGATCAGCACGTTGCCCTCTCCGCTGGCGACCGCTCTGGTCACCTGATCTTCACGCAAGATCCCAACGCACATTGCGTTTACCAGAGGATTGCCGTCGTAACCCGGCGCAAAATCTACTTCGCCCCCGATTGTGGGTACACCGACGCAGTTTCCATAATCACCGATGCCGCGGGTTACGCCCGCGAGCAAATACCGGTTTCTCGCACTGGATAGATCTCCGAATCTTAAGCTGTTGAGTAGAGCGACCGGTCTGGCTCCCATAGTGAAAACGTCCCGCAGGATGCCGCCTACTCCGGTGGCCGCTCCTTGATAGGGTTCAACTGCCGAGGGATGGTTGTGTGACTCGATCTTGAAGGCGACGGCCCATCCATCGCCCAACCGAAGGACGCCGGCATTCTCGCCGGGTCCTTGAACTACGCGGTCACCTTTAGTGGGGAGGGTTTCGAGGACCTCGCGAGAGTGTTTGTAGGCGCAGTGCTCGCTCCACAGGGCGGAAAAAATACCGAGCTCGGTGTAAGTGGGTTCTCGGCCTAGAATTTCACAGATGAGGTTATACTCGTCGTTCGTCAGACCGTGTGAGCGAGCAAGCTCCTCACTGACCGCAGGATCTCCCGGGTGTACCCGGGATAGCGTCACTGCGCGGACGCAGTGGCCGAGTCAACTCCCGGGACAATTTTCATGACGTCTGGCGGGGTAAACTCTGCCATCCGTTCGGGCGGTGATGAAGAAACGCCAGAATAGAAATGGCCCGGACCGCGCACAATGGCGTCGACTACCTGATTACCCTCGAGCAATACAACGTCGAACGTTCCACACGAAATCTCGCAGCCGTTGCGGTAGTAGAAGTAACTGCGGTTATTTGTCATTATTTCGCGCACAGGCTCGCCCCATACCGCGATAACGTCATCTGCGGTCATGCCAGGATCCACAGTGCCCGTTTGTGTGGGCGTCCAGGGCTCTTCGGCTAGTGGGGCAGCTGCTGGGGCTCTCGAGATGCGCTGCCGCTCACGCGCAGCTGGCCGCTGGGCGGGCCGCTGTGCTGGCCGTTGCTCTGCGCCGGCCGCCGCGGGCTGAGCCGGCGCGGCTGCTTGCGAACTCTCAGCGGTGGACTCCTCGGACTGTTCTTCGGCCTCCTCAGAGTCGCCTCCAAGGAACGGGATCTTGTCGCACGACTGCACCGCCACTCCGACTGCTGCCATGAAGATCAGATCGCGCAGCTTCATTATGAGGCTCCTTGAGATACTTCCACGATTTTCATGAACGACTCGAATACGATAGCCCCGCGGTCC
>JAZFQE010000160.1:0-4478 GCA_036444955.1 Gemmatimonadales bacterium | reverse complement strand
GGCGTGAGTTCCGCGTGATCTGGCGCAGCTCGGAGTCTGAGTTCCGGAGAGAACCGCCAGTAGGATACTGTCTCCTATAGACAGCCCCTAGAGACACCCTCGGTTCTTGTGTTGCAGGAGCCCGATTCTGCCTGGATCCCCTTATTCTAGAAGCGGCTTTAACTTCCTCTCCTAACTCGGCGACGTCCGCTTATGGCCGAAAGCAGACGTTCGTTAACAGTTAATATGCACGCTGTTCCAGAATAGGCGCACTTATTCGACACGCTTGCGGCTGGCACTCAGCACGGTAGACTAGATCGGTCACTGGGCGCTCGCTTTTCATTAACTCCTACTCCCCCAGGAAAATGAGGTCATGAGCGGGTGCTCAGTGGCTCTTTTCCCCATATTTCAGCCGATTTTGGGCCATCTGGCGGCCTGAACTAGGTAGAATCAGCCCTACGAACGATACCTGATCCAAGGGGGACACATGGCCTCGATCTGGGGTGAGTTGAAACGGCGTAATGTCGTCAAGGTCGCAGTGGCCTACGCCATTGTCGGATGGCTGTCCGTCGTCTTTCTAGTTAGTACCTCGTCCATAGCCGATGAGTACGACGACATCGCAATTGCCGACGGACACATGCATCTACTGGACTTTCTCCAGAACGGCGACTATCTAGAAAACGGGGAGATCGTTCAAAAAATCCCGGGCGCAGCCTTGCCAGCGGGCCAGCGAGGAAAACGTATCGAAGCAGTACTCTGGGCCATGGACCGTGCGAACGTTAGTCACGCTTTAATCACCGGCATGCCTTTTCTCAAAAAGTGGTCCGAAGACGAGCCAGTCCGTCCAGCTTATTACCTTGACGCCACCTCACGCGTAGTGCGTGCCCGCGATACCGACTACCACGTGGCCTTGGCGCTCGAGGACTTCAAGCGCCAAGGCGGCGATACTGCGCTTCGACAACTTGAGCGGCTCTACCCGTGCGTATCCGGATTCGACGGCACGGATCTCGGCGCTGTGGACATGATCGCTAAGCGGATGAAGGAGTTTCCCGGCGTGTTTAAATGCATTGGTGAGGTGATGTCGAGGCACGATGACCTCACGAATCTGACTACCGGCGAGCGGCCACGGGCAAACCACCCAGCGCTCTTACGGATATTCGACTTCGCCGGCGAGCATGATATTCCGGTCAGCATCCACCACAACATCGCGCCGGTCTCTCCCAATGAGGAGCCGAAGGAACCTCTGTACCTTCCGGAGCTACTCGACGCCTTCAACGCGTTCCCGGACACGACGTTCATCTGGTGCCACGCCGGTATCAGCCGGCGAATCCATGTTCCGGATTTACTCGATCATTTAGATCGTGTACTTGCGATGCACCGAAGTCATGTGCTCATTGATCTCTCTTGGGTGGTCTATCCAGATTACGTGCTGAAGGATCTTGAGGGCTGGGTCGGGTTGATTCGCAAGTACCCAGAAAATTTCGTGCTCGGCTCTGATGCCGTAGGCAGATTCGGTGACTACCCAGATCAGATCCGAATATATGATCCGCTCTTCGATGCTCTCGGGGACTTAGACCTCATCGACAAGCTGGCCAGCGGAAACTTCCTGCGGGTCATGCGCCACAGCGGGGTCGCGCTGGATCCCAGCTATCGGTACCCCGAGAGTAAGTACACGCAGCAACTGCTCACGCTTCCATGATACCGACGCTGGATCGAGCACGACGACTGGTCCGGCTTGCGGCCTTTGTGGCGATCGCGTTCGTACTGGAGGCGGGTTGCTCCGATCCCGCGCGTGATCAGGAGGTTAAGATCGCCACGGCGACCGAAGGCGGGACGTACATCGTTATCGGGCGACAGATGGCGCGAATCCTGAAGGAATATCCAGTCGAAGGGATCAGCAGCGCCGAAGCGTTAGTGACAGATGGATCCGAAGAGAACATTGATTTGCTCCTCAATTCCGAGGCGCAAATGGCGTTGGTGTTCGCACCGACACTGGCCAGCCACCAGCGTCGCCGTGAACTGGCTGCCCTGGCGGTGCTTTACAGTGACCTCTTCCACATTGTCGTAAACAAGTCGAGTGGGATCGAGAAGCTCCGTGATCTACGATCGAAGCGCATATTCGTAGGTCCCCAACGCAGTGCAACCCGGTCGGGGGGGACCGAGATCTTACAGAGCGCGGGTATCTCGGAGTCGGACTATTCACGGATCGACCTCGCCAGCTATGGAGAGGCGTCGCAGATGCTTCGGGAGGGAGGTTTGGATGCGGCCTTCTTCTTGACTGCGGGACCCGCCATCGCCGTTCAGCATGCTCTTAGTGACGGCTGCTGCTATCTGCTGGACCTGCACGATGAGATGGACGCGATCAAAGGGCAGCTTCCAAGTCTCTCCGAGGAGAAGATCGCCGCTCACGTCTACCCGAACCAACCCGATGAGGTAACAACCGTTGGTGGGAGTGCGCTGCTCGTCGCCCGCAAGGACATGGGTGCTGAACTAATCAGCGGCGTGCTGAACGTCATGTTCGACCACATCAGTGACTTCGAGATCGCGAAAATTCGCGTGCAAGATATCCGACTTTACGAGGCGTTTGACCTACCGGAAGGAATCGAGCTTCATCCCGGGGCTGCAATATTCCAGGATCGGGAGAGAACAAAACTCTGGATCGCGACCGGCGTGATTAACGGCAAGTATTACGAACTGGGTAAGCGCCTGCAGCAGGTTCTTGAAAATCGGGGGATCCCGTCTAGAGCGATTCACACGGATGGCTCAATCGAAAACCTCCAACTTCTGACGACGCACGATAGAACCGTTGCAATTACTCAATACGACACGGCGCTCGCATCGATTTTTGGGGATCCCTACGGGGAACCAGAGCTGATAAAGGAGCTCAACATTCCCAGCGTAGATCGGCTAAGACGAATCGTTGTGCTGCATGAAGAGATGCTCCATGCGCTCATTCGTTGGGATCGAGGGATCGACGAAGGGCCAGAACGTCTCACACTGTCCGTTCTTCATGATGCGAGAGTGTGTCTGGGCGCACCGGGAAGTGGCACGCAGGTCTTAGCTAAGGTGCTTCTGCGTCGGCATGGTGTTGTCCCAAAAGAAGAGGTGCTTCTTTCCGTCCCCGATATGGTGGCACGCATCCACAACGGCGAGCTCGATGCAGGCTTCTTCATGAGCGCCGTTCCCAGCGAAGCGCTCAGGACCGTAGTGAATGACAGTCGCAACAGGCTGCTATCAACCGATCCGCAAAGTGTTGCGGGATTGCTGGGGCCGGCGGTGAGATCAACCAGGATTCCACCTGGAACTTACGTTGTACAACTCCCTGGGGAGCACATCGACACGGTGTCGACCTGGGCCGTGCTGGTCGCGAGGCAAGATCTGTCGCTCGAACTGGTAAAGACGATTACCAGCGCGATATTCGAAACGCAGGATTTTCTACGGATCCCCGGGGGCGAGAGTGCGATGTCCCAAGACCTGAACTCGCTTGAGCTGCATCCGGGAGCACTGGCGTACTATCAGGATGCCGATATTTATCCCAGCCCAGATACGATTACGTTGGCGGATCTGTTAGATATGAGCTGGAGAGCCCTGGCCATTCTCGTCATTTTGGTCGGTGGCTACCAGGGTATTCTCAAACTTAGGCGCGACCGGACGAGCAACGAGATCGCCCGGCGGGTTCTTGCGATCTCCGTGGACGCTGGCGAACCCGACTCAGTGCACAAGCTCTTGGAGATTCGCACGCGCGAGATCCGCGAACGAGTGCGGTGGCGGTGGTGGCGCCTCGGGGAGTTGGACAAATCCCGCTGGCGATACCTGCACGACCTGATTAACCACCGGATCGACGGAGCGAGAGACAATCTGACCCGGGCTATCGCGGAGGAGCTTCGTGCGGTCGAGCAGGAGACCGTCTTGGGCGATGCAGCGCGATTAGACAGCCTCGGATCTCTCCAGGAGCGCGTCTGGCGATGCTTCGAGAAAGGCGAACTGGACGCATCGCAGCACGGTATGCTGACGGGTGCCATCCGGGACAGTATGCGCCAGATAACCGAGGCAACGGCTGGTAGCCCGTATCCCGAAAGCGAGGTAAGCGGTGGCCATGGTGGTGGCGAACTCCCTTGAACCTTGCGGGAAATTCTATCAGGCGAAGTGCGGTAGCCCGTCGTCCACAAGAACAGGGGAGTACGATGATGGTGAACATGCGTGCAGCTCACACTCTTCCTTTTATAATAGTAGTCGTGCTTTGTGCGGGTGCTTGCACGACGACACTCTCGCACGTTGAACATGATCCCAGTGTTACGTACAGCGCTTTGGCTAACGCCAAACTTGAAATTGGTGGCGGAGGCGATGAAAGCTCCAGCTGAATGGCTGCTTATGGCCGAAAGCAGACATTGAGACTGAGTCTAAATGCGTGTTTCTTAACGGCTGCTTTGGAGAAAAAAGCGGACATTCGGACCCGAGCCTCGTGGCGTAATCGGCAAGGGAGGCGTAGTCTTCATGTT
>JAZFQE010000159.1:0-2657 GCA_036444955.1 Gemmatimonadales bacterium | reverse complement strand
CGAGTTTCAGCTTCTGTAGCACCACCTCGTCGCCGCCCAGCAAACTGGACCCATACACCACGACCGTCGCACGATCCCCTAACCGCTCGTTCGCCCGGCGCGCAAACTCGTCGGCTGACAGCCCGATCAATGACTCCGGCGAGCCGGAGTGCGCCAACCGTAGCTCGAGCGTCGCGCCGCCCGAGTTGCACGCGGCCACCGCGATCCAGACCGTGAGGCTGAGCCCCCGGCCCCTCGGGGTTATGCGGCTGGTTTTGGCCCTCATCGTAGTAAAATATGGCCCGATCCCGGTCGGGCGCGAGTGTTGCTCAGAATAGCCACGGAATCCACGGAACCCACGGAAACCCGCCCCCACCCCGCGGTGAATGTTTCCCCTCCCCTCCCCTCACCATACTTGCTCGTCGGCTCCCAGGACGCGATGCTGGGGCCAAAGAAACAAAGAAAGTTGCAGGGGAGGTCCGTGGCTATTTCTGTTCTGGCGATGCGAACAGCATTACAACCCCAGCACATTACGCTCGATTTTCTGCAACCCTTGCTCCTGGGCCCAGATATCCAGCTCCACAGACGCGATGTCTTCCACCAGAGGTACCGCGGTGCCCAGTTGCCGCAGATCCACCGATTTCATGTACACACCGCACGACTGACATTCCTCGATCCGGAGATGCGGCAGGGTTTCACTCTCGTGGTAGCTGAGCTTGGCCGGATCATTCTCTTCGCAATTCGGACACGTCAATCGCCTGAAGGACCATTCCGTCGCGCACAGCGAGCAGACGAGCAAACGTCTGCCCTTCACCTCTGCCTCGTCGCGGATCATCCCAACCAAGGGGAGGTGTCCACACTGCGGACATGACGTCTGCTGCTCGTCTTTCGCTTGCCGGATATTCCGCTCGGCGAGCGCTTCGGTGACCGGCTGCATGTACGCGCGGGGAAAAAATTCGAGTTGTACGGGGTCCGTGCCTAGAGTCTCCGCGAGGGAGGTGAGCTGCTGACCCCTGAACGCGGTTATCAGTTCCGCTTGGACTTTGGCACCACCTTGGATGATGGACCGCGCAACGGGTGCCAGCGTCTCCGTGACGAGAGACGCTGAGGCTTTGAGAAATAGTCCGAAATCCGGAACGAGGTCTTCGACCGGCAAATGGTCAAGCCGAAGATATGGAGGTTTGTCAGAGCCATCCCCTCGCACCGCGGCAAGCCAATCCGACGAAAGCGTCATGCGATACACCGGCTCTTGCAACTTCAACAACGACATGTAGAAGGCCATGATCTCCTTCGCAGCAGGCCGCTGAGCCAGCTTCTCCGCACGCAGTTGTCTTTCCGCATACATCGGCGAGAGGCCGCCGGGGGGTCCGCTCAAACCTTGGTCTTCTCCTTATACCAGAGCGGATGATGCAACTTCGCCCAGCCGCGGGTCACCGTGCCGTACAGCATCGCTCGGATCGTCCCAGGATAAGCGATCGTAGCCAAATAGACATGCACGATGAGCAGGAGTCCGCCACCGAGCGCCGCAAGGTAGTGCACGAGACGCATCACCGTTAACAGCGAGGACGCGAAAGACTCCGGAAACCACAACGAAACACCAGTCACCAGGAAGACGACACCCAATACACTCTGCAGCCAAAAGAATGCCTTCTGTCCGCCGTTGTACTTGCCCACAGGTGGGACCTTGTCTGTTTGATGCGTTGCGTAGTACTTGATCGCACGCATCCACTTCCAATCCGCGTCCTCAAAAATCAGATCCCGGACCCACAACATAAACATGAACACCAAACCGATTGAGAACACGACACCGATCCACGGATGGAGCGCCCGCGCGGCCGGACCGCCCCCGAAGAACACGGTCATCCAGAAGAGTGACGGGTACGCAAACGCGAGTCCTCCCATGAGCAGGAGAACGAACGTCATGCCCACCGTCCAGTGGACGACTCGCTCAACGAAGGTGAACCGATCTAGATCGTTGCTACTCATTCTGCCTCGGCTGCCTCCTCTGCCTCATCTGCTCCTGGCACCTCCGGCCCCATCCGCACGTAGTGCAACGCCGCCCCCAACAGCCCAAAGCCAAACAAGAACGACCCGACCTTCTTGACTGCTTTCAACGCGGCGATCGGTCCGGGGCTCGCGATCGGATTCTCGGGCAACGCATAATCGTCCAGCCGATCGCCGTGCGGCACGACATACATCATGTGTGTTCCACCGACGCCGGCCGGGTTGTACAGCGCCGCGTGCTCGAAACCCCTTTTTTCGAGCCCCTCGACCCTGCGAGCGGCCAGCGAAATCATGTCCTCCTTGGTGCCCCACGAAATGGCATTCGTCGGACAGGTCTTCACACACGCGGGCTCCAACCCCGCCTCCACCCTGTCGATGCACATGTTGCACTTGTACACCTTGCGCGTTTCTTTATTGAAACGCGGGATGTCGAATGGACATCCGGCGACACAGTACTGGCAGCCGATACAGTTTTCTTGATTGAAGTCGACGATGCCGTTCTCGTATTGCACGATCGCGCCCGGTGCGGGGCACGCGTACAGGCATCCCGGTTCTTCACAGTGGTGGCACGCGTCCTTCTTGATCATCCAGTTGAGGGTACCATCGACTTCGACTTCGTTGAAGCGCATTAGGAGCCACGTGTCGGGCGAGAGATCTTGGTGGCTCTGATAGCT
>JAZFQE010000158.1:0-14943 GCA_036444955.1 Gemmatimonadales bacterium | reverse complement strand
GGCAGGGTCGCGACGATCCTGGGGTCCTCAAAGGGCCCGCCAACCCCGTGGGGGATGCCGTTGTTGTCGTCGCCGAAAGCCAAGAAGGTGAGATCTGCGGTTGAGCCTCCAAACGCAAACAGGCCTTCGCTGTCATCGGTAGTACCGCGGTAGAGGTTCGCCGCCGGGTCCATCTGACTTGTGGTGCGGTGCACCTCGATTTCCGCCATGTCGCCGGCCAGGGCGCAGAAGGACCAATAATCCCAGTCGGCCGGACTGCCGATGGAACCCAATGTCACGGAACCAAGGACCGCGTCCCCGTCGAACAGCTTTCCTTCATACGTGATGGGGGTGTTGTGCACTGTCGGTGGTATGATCTTGTCCCCGGACTGCTGGGACAACAGGATCTGAAACTTCTGATCTGCGTTGGGCTGATCACCCACCGTGGTTGGCCCGTTGTCGCTGCACCCCACGGTCAATATCAAGACGGCGGACAAGCCTATGAGAAACGTACGGTTGTTGGTCACCTTCACTTGTGTCTCCAGGGTTTGTTTGTCGATCGCCAGCGAGGTGTCTCGGACGCGGGCCTCACCACTCGGCCCGAGTGGTGGTCAAGAAAGGGGTTCAAACGTGCCTTGCCGGTCACGGAGTGTCAAGCAGGGGCGACGCGGCAGGGCTGGAGAGTCACCGAGTGCCGCCGCCCACCGGGGGAGTGTACTTTGGGTGGGTGAATCGAAATTCCTAGTCGGTCACCCATCCCGGTTCCAGGAACGAGCTATGTCAGTTTAGGTCGACGAACCTGACATCGAGGACGTCGGGAAGGCGTTCGAGCTGTTTGATGACCTGTTCCGCCGGAGACATATCTACGACGATGGCGGCCAGTGCCTCCCCACCACCATCCGAACGGGATTGGTTATACGATCCGATATTGATGCCGGCTGCTCCAAGAACGGTCCCCACTTTACCGATAACGCCGGGGACATCCGTGTTCTTGAGCACCAGGACATTTCCTTGGGGCATGAAGTCCACGGCAAACTCGTCAATAGCCACTATTCGGCCGACCTGATCACCGAACAGCGCCCCTACAACCCGGACGGATTTTTCGTCTGTAGTCACGTCCACCCCCACGGTCGTCTCAAGACCTGTCGCCGGGGGTCCAACGCGCCGTTCCACCGATATGCCACGGTCGACTGCCAGGGCCATTGAGTTTATCAGACTGACGGGCCCCACGCCCATTGAACTCAATACTCCCTCGACCGAAGCTAGCATGGTCGGTTTGGGAGCCTCATCGTCGTTACCACCATAGTGAACGTTCACTGAGCCGACACGTCCGCGCGCGATTGCGGCGGCGAGACAGCCAACGCGCCGCGACAGCTCCAGCAGAGGACGGAGCCGCCCCAACGCTTCTCCGGAAACCCCGGGGATATTTACCGCACCCCGCATGTCCCCGGTCAGAAGGGCATTGCGCACCGAGCGGCATATCTCTAATGAGACCCTGGTTTGCGCTTCCGTAGTGGAAGCTCCTAGATGCGGCGTCACGATAATCCGGTCGCACTGTCGCAGGGGAGAGTCGGCCGGAAGTGGCTCTTCGGAAAAAACATCCAGAGCGGCTCCCGCAATCTCGCCGGTCTTCACCGCCTCCACGAGAGCGTCCTCATCAACCAATTCCCCTCTGGCGGTATTAACGAGCACGGCTTCTTTCTTCATGACCGCCAACTTCTCACGGTTAATCATATCCTTGGTATCGGCCGTAAGCGGCAAGTGCAGCGACACCACGTCCGACCTAGTAAGCAAGTCGTCTAGCTGGTACAGCGTCACGTGTAGCTCGTCAGCCCTCGCCGCCGATAGGAACGGATCGTGTGCTATGACATGCATACCGAACGAGCGCGCCATCCCCGCTACGTGTGAACCGACGCGTCCCAAGCCCACGATGCCGAGTACCTTACCGCGAACCTCTGTTCCCTGAAACCCGTTTCGATCCCACCGCCCTTCTCGCATGCTCTGGGACGCTTCAGGTATGTGTCTCAGCAGTGCCAGCAGCAGTGCGATCGCGTGCTCACCCGCGCTCACGGTGTTGGCACCAGGCGCGTTCAGCACAGCGATCCCTCGCTGGGTCGCCACCTTCACATCGATGTTATCTACTCCTATGCCAGCCCGGCCGACGACCTTCAGGCTGGGCGCATTTGCTAGAAGCTGTCCCGTAACGCGTGTGGACGAACGAACCAGCAGCGCGTGAGCGCGTGACATGCTCTCAGCTAACAGCTCTTCGTTACCCACCGTCGAGACAACTTCTAGTTGTCCACTTCCTTGCAGCAGCTCCAAGCCCGCTGGGTCTACGTCATCGGCGACGACAACTACATATCTCATCGAACTTCACTTTCTAGAACAGCCAGCAGCTCCTCCAGCCCCGCAACGTTGTGGTCGCCCATGTGCCCGATCCGGATTGTCTTTTCTCTGAGCGCGCCGTAGCCGGATGCCATCGTCCATCCGTCCTCCCTGAGAGACCGTGCCAGGGTCCGCCCGCTGTACCCATCCGGTACATTGAGGCAAGACACTGTCCACGACCTTCTGCCCTCGTCGGGCAGGAAAGAAAATCCCAAATTGGCGCCGGGTCCGCTCACCCATCGCTCCACGGTCTGCTGCATCTCCTCGTGACGCTTCCAACGCGCCTCGATCCCTCCGTCGGCGTCGATCTGTCGCAGCTGAGCATCCAACGCATACAGTAAGGGTATAACCGGTGTATTGGTCGGCTGCCCATTGTCAAACGCCTTGACGTGGGTAACCAAGTCGAGGTACGAACCCCGCTCGGGAATCGTCTCCGCGCGGCGCAGGAGACGCGGAGACGTGGCGCCTAAAGCTAAGCCCGGCGGTAGGGCCATTGCCTTGTGCGAGCCCGTGAAGACGAAGTCCAAACCCCATTTTTCCGTCTCGACAGGCGACCCACCGATGGACGTAACTCCGTCAACCAGAAACACTACGTCATCAAATTCGCGCACTGCCTCGGCTAGATACTCCAGAGGCGCAAGCGCACCGGTCGAAGTTTCCGAGTGAACGACTGTCACTGCATCGACGTCCGATGCCTCGAGGGCGTCGCACAGCATGTCCGGCTCCACTGTCTTGCCCAGCGGCACGCTCAACGTAACAACGTCCTTGCCGCATGCCCTGCCGATCGCCGCAAATCTCTCGCCAAACGCCCCCCCCACAAGCGACAGCGCTCGATGGCGGATGCCGGACCGGACCGCCATTTCCATAAATCCCGTCGCGGAACAGGTTCCCACCAGCAGGTACTTCTCGGTTCTGAATAGATTCTTCATGGGGCGCCGCAAACTACCCATGAGGTCCTCCATCTCCCGGCCACGGTGCGGGATCATGGGATGCGTGAGCTCAGCCAGCAAATCTGGACGAACTTCCGTGGGGCCCGGAAGAAAGAACTTCCCAAAAGTATCAGACATCGAAAGCGAAAGGTCTAGGCGTGGACTTGCGATCTGAGCTTGGTAAGCAATGCCTGGGTCGATTTCATCCTCACGCCGCGTTTGCGCCACTCAGATAGCAAACGTTCGCCCTCCGCCGGATTGATTGGCCTGGTAGCATCGGTCACTAGAGTAAGCGTAACTT
This sequence comes from Gemmatimonadales bacterium, assembly GCA_036444955.1. GTDB lineage: Bacteria > Gemmatimonadota > Gemmatimonadetes > Gemmatimonadales > GWC2-71-9 > B16T1B5. Next base: position 11,349 of record JAZFQE010000158.1, on the reverse strand, counting down.
CGGGTCTGCGCTCGAGGATGCCTTCAATGGCAAACTTGTTACATACATCGAGCGCAACTCCGTAGAGGACAATCTCATCCGGATCCAGGATTTCCAACACCGGTCCCGCGTTCGGATTGGAAAAAACATCAAAGCGCTGTTTGTGCAGCAAGATATCACCATTGTGTACCTGTAGCTTGGTTGTCAGATCGTCCAGCGGCAGCGGTGCAGGTTCGATCACCAGCGGATCACGTAGCGCCGTCGATTCGACCTTCTGCTGACCTGGCGTACCGCGCATACAGTGCGGGGGGAAAGTCTCCCTAAAGTCCGGCGCGTCCGATATTTCGGGATCGGTTAGCTCGTGATTGTCCGCGCTCGCGACCACTACGATGCTGTGCTCGTGCGCGTACCGGCTGAGCTTCTCCAACTCGGGGATGATGCTCTCGGAGTCCGGAACGTACAACCTCCCGTCAGAATAGATGAAGTCGTACTGCGTGTCTACGTCCCAGAATATAAGTGCGGGCATGACTACTCTGTTCTCACCAATCGCGGCGTTATTCAGATTGTTTGTGCAGCTTCACATTGGAAATCCCATTTGCACGGGGAAAGCTAACGACTTTAATCCACCTTTTCGAGTCGCCGATTAGGCCTATACTCGCGGCCGAACTTGGCGCACGGCCTGCCCTCTGTCATTACTACGTCTGCGGTGAACTCGAACCGCCCTTGAAACAGCGAAGCTCCTACCCCATAGGCGTCTACCGGTACACCCTCCTCCTCAAATTCGCGAATTTTTTCAGCGGTGAAGCCACCCGAGACAACAATTTTCACACCTTGAAAGCCCTCCTTATCTAGAGCCTCGCGCACCTTATAAACCAGCTGTGGGTTTACTCCGGTGGGCGTGAACCAGCCCATCTGGCTTGTGAGGGATTTGTCGACAACGTTTTCTGCGGTGTCGAGTCGCACCCCATACAATCTCGCGCCGAGTTCACGCGCCACCGCGAGCGACGTTTCTACGCAATCGTTGTCGAAATCCACCAGAGTAATCAGTTTGGTCGAATGATCCATATGCTCGGCAAACTTTTTGGTCGCCTCCACCGTATCCCCGCCATACGCAGCTATCAGAGCATGAGGCACCGTCCCTACCCCCTCGCTCCCCCACCAAGATGCCTGCGCGTCGGTGGAAACTCCGATAGCACCCGCAATGTGGGCCGCATACCCGTCGCCAGTTTGAACCAACCAGTGATCGTGGCGCGCGGGGAAGAAGAGCACTTCTTTGGGCTTGGCGGCATCCACCACCATTCTAGTGTTGGTCCCCACTCTGGTTCGGCGCGAAAGAACGCCCACGAACAAAGTTTCCAGCCAGCCGAACGTGTCGTACGGGCCTTCAATTGTCATTACGGTTTCCCACGGGCTTATCTCGTCGCCGTCAAACAGGGCATGCACGTGCAGCTCATCCCACGACTCTGAGCACAGCTTCAGGATCGCGATGGCCTCATCGACGCCTCCCAAGTAAGCCCGCCGCTTTCCGAAAACCTGCACCAGCACTCTGGGACTTGCGGCGTCGGCTTTGAGAATCTCCCGCGCCCGGACAAAGTACTTGTCGGAGTAATAGCCCTCCTTCATTCTATCGACCGGCAGATTGAATATCGACGGATCCAGCCGCTTACCACGGGCCATACGCTACAGCTCCTCCGCTCTCGCGTTCTCGCCTCAGCAACAAAAATACTGCCAAGGCGTCCGGCGTGCCTCCAAAAAACGCAGTTCCGCATCTCGATCTGCTGGTGCCTTGCAACAGCGCAGGCACGATCACTCCGCAGCAGCTCCAGCCGCCGGTCAATGTCGCAACGGCGCTCGCCGACAAGTATAGAACAACACACCCTCCACGCGGGTCAAGTTGACAAGCTACAGCCCTCCCGTTAATTCGCGTCTACACCCTGACGAAGGATTTCGGGCCACGCCGGTGACCCTCCGATCATAGGGCCGGGTCAATACTCCGACAACATCGAGCGAGTCGCCGGTTCCAGCGACAGCGGCGAGTGGAAACGTTGCGCAGAGTGGTGGCGACAACTCAACCAAGACTAAGCAACGAGCGAGGAGACCAAAAATTTCAGCTGAAACACGGAGAGCTCGGAACCGCGGCGATAGAGCTTCACAGCTTCGGTGGTTCCGCCACGGCAGATACCTCCGCCGGAGATACCGCACATCTCTTCGAGCGACCGTAGCGCGCAAGACCCTCCTCGCTCTCGGCTTGACTGCGGGTGTCGCAGGAGCCGCTGGGGCGCAGCTGCCCAGCATTTTCCCTGCACATCACCAGCTACTCGATGTGTGGTACCCCAAACTCATGTATTCGTCGAGTGAGGAGCTAATCGTGGGTGGCCACTACGCGATCATCCACCCGCTGCGATATTTCGAGGAAAACTTCCGGCCGGTCTACCGATGGGCTGTTTCGCTCGACGGTCAAGTGACGACGGCCGGTAGCCGCGAAATAACCCTTCAAGCACGATTCCCGGCCGCTGTTAGGGGATGGAGATTTTCACTCACGTTGTCCGCCCAACGTCGCTCGCGCGAGGAGTATTTCGGGATCGGGAACAGTTCCATCAACGACAGCGCAAAGGAAACCGACCAGACACCGTTTTTCTATCGCTCGCGCCAGGTGAGGAGATTTGCCAGAGGGGACGTCCAGCGGCGCCTGTTCAGCCATCTCTGGCTTCTCACGGGCTTCAACGTCGAGCGATGGAGAATCGAGCCCCTCTCGTTCGCCAGCCAGCTTGCGATTGATGCGGCTCTGGGCTTAGACCCCACGATCGGATCCAACGTCAATGACATTTCAGGCAAGATCGGTCTAGTCTGGGACAGCCGCGACGACGAAGCAGCACCCCGGCGGGGCATGCTGATCGAAGCAATTTTCGGAGGGGCGGACGCTGATTTCGCGGGCGATCTCAGCTACACCCGCACAACGGTGAGCGCCAGCGGATACTTGCCGGTCAACAGGAGGTTGGTAATCGCTGCCAGAGTGATGGGACAGGATATGGGAGGAACGCCGAGGCTGGGCTCTTTTTATCTGATAGATTCTGGCAGGCGAATTTATTTTGGGCTGGGCGGGTCGTCTCATCGGGCCCTCACCGACAACCGCCTTTTGGGCAGCGGCAAGTTGCTCCTGAATCTGGATTTGCGCTACGGAATCCTCCCCCCCCCGACGTTCGTTCCCATAACCTTGGTAGGGTTCGTTGACGGCGGGAGAGTGTTCGAGGATGAGGACTTCAGAATTACGTTAGACGGGTTCAAGGTGGGCGGTGGCGGAGGTCTCTTCATTCAGGTAGGGCGCGCCGGTATCATAGGCCTCACTTCGGGGGTGGGTCCCGACGGCCTCGAGTGGGAATTGCATTCCCGATGGCCGTTTTAGGGCCGGCTACTTTTCCTCGATCCTGACCCCGCGCAGGCCCAGCTCCCGCGCATACTCCTCGTAGGGCGTGCATTGGGCGGCTGTGTATACCCCACGCTTATCAATCCTGCCGTCCACCAACATCATGCCGGTGATTGCCAGCGAGTAGCCCGTGGTCCTCATCATAGCCGAGATGCCGTTCTCTTGGTCGTACCGATCGATGAGCTCGAAGACTATTTCGTCCGGTCCGCCTGCTTTCTTTCCCCGGATTACTGCCTTCAGAGCGACGAGGTCAGGCGAGCCCGGTTTTCGCAAGACAGGCTCCACTGTGGCTATGAACGCCTCGCGCGGCACGACCTCGGTGCCCTTGACCATAACCGGCTCCAGACCGAGCAGGCCTACGTCACGGATTACCCTCATGGCTTCGGCGTGCCCGGGGTACCGCAGCGTTTTGTACTCCATCGTGTCGACCATGCCCTCGAAATCCCACGGCATCGTCGATAAACCGCCAGCCGTGTGGAAGGCTTCCAGCGTGCCTAGTTCCTCGAATCGCACGTTCTCAAGCTCCGAGAGGGCTGCAACCTCCGCAGGTTTTCCGTCGCGGAGCACCGATGCAGCGGTGGTATAGTAGTCGAGGACACCTTCAAGCGAGTATGCAATCTGATAGTTGAGCGGGGGCTCGGGATTCTCCGGCAGACCTCCCACATAGAGTCTTACAGATTCAACCTGATCCAAACGCCGCATACCCTCCGCCGCCAGAATGTTCACCATTCCGGGGGCGAGGCCGCAGTCGGCAACAACCGTGACGCCCTGGCGCTGGGCTTTCTCGTCGAGGGTCTGCTGTTGACGTACGATGCCGGTGTTGCCGCCCAGATCAGCGAAGTGCACGCCGGCTTCAACTGCCAGTGCCGCCATTTCAAAGTTGAAATAGTATGGTATCGCGCTCAGGGTCGCCTCGTGTTCCTTCATCACAGCTCGAACGGCATCCCCATCCCGAACGTCCAACTCAAGCATCTTGATCCTAGAGGCGTGAGGGTCCAAGAAGTTCGGCAAGTCACCCGGCGACACGTCGGCGATAGTCACCGTGGCGTCGGTATACCTCACCAGGTCGAAGGTGCATGCCGATCCCTGGAAGCCACGACCCAACACGAGGATCTTCATCCTAGCTTCTAGCACAAGTTTGTCTGGTCACGAAGCGCGAAAAATAGATCGTTAGGCGCTGCAGTGGAATCCCACACCTACGTCCTACCGCTTTCGCCATCCACGCGACATCTTAGGGTGTCATGACTCAGGCTGACACAACACCTACCCCAAGCACACCGCGGCGACGCAATCCGGCAGCGACAAAGGAAAAATTGATCCGGTCTGCATTGGAGCTCTTCACAACGGTTGGGTTTCACGGAAGCACTACGCCGCAGATCGCGTCCAACGCGAATGTCGCGGAAGGTACGATCTATCGGCACTTCAGCGGCAAGAGCCACATGTTCAATGAGATATACCGGGGGGCGGTCCGCCTTTATGCGAGGATCTTCGACGACACAGACGAGATGGCAAACTGCCGCAAACGTCTAGAAACAATTGCGCGGCACTGGTTCGCGCTGGCGAGCCGCGACGCACATATAGCCATGCTCGTGCTCGTCATGCCGGTGAACAGGCTGCTCGACGAGGAAAGTCGCATTTTACGCGCGCGATTCACGGGCAGGCTCGGGAAAATCATGGCTTCCGGCAAGTCGGACGGCATGGTCAGGCCGGGCTCCGCCGAGGTGTGGGCGGATGTCTGGTTGCAGCTGATTTCATTGGCGGTCGAGCGGATCACGGCCGGCGGATGGGGACCCGACGACGACTATGTCGGTCAGGTCATCGACGCTGCCTGGAAGGCTATCTGCAGCGACATCCCCGCTCAGCGGCCCTTGACCTCAGCTCCGTTGGCCAACAAGGCACCATCCGGATCGTATAAAATGCGGCGGAGCTGATCAACCCCCTTCTCTTCACATTCCGCGGACTGCCTTCGATCCACGGCGATCCAAGCGTTCCAAGCCATCAACCACGACGGCGAGACGGTTCTAAAGCAGCAGAATAGGAACTATCAATCTGATTGGAAGTACCTCTTACGAAAGGTAGCTCTGCTGCCGCTCACCTTGGTCTAGACAACAGCTCAAGATGGCTTAAAGTATAGGCACTTTTGCCCAGGGAACATCTATGACAACCGGTACAGTGCAACGCGAAGCTTGGGGAACTAGGACCGGATTCATTCTAGCAGCCGTAGGATCGGCAGTGGGTCTCGGCAACATGTGGCGCTTCTCCTATGTAGCGGCGCAGGGCGGGGGAATCTACTTCGTGCTGTTGTACCTGATTTTCGTAGCGGCTGTAGGCATCCCGGTTATGACGTCGGAGTTCGCTGTCGGGCGCCTCGCACAGGAGTCGCCGGCGAAGGCCGTAGGGCGACTGGGAGGCAGGGCATGGACGCCCCTTGGATGGCTGTTTGTGTTCTGCGGTCTTGGAATTCTCTCCTACTACTCGGTCATCGCTGGATGGACGATCAGGTACTCATTCGATGCTCTCCGGCGCGCCATTCCCACTGACACGGGAGCTTACTTCCAGGCCGTTTCAACCGGTACGGGGTCGGTCGTTGGGCACGTGTTGTTTATGGCGATAACGATTTTCATAGTTCTCTGGGGTGTTCGTAAGGGGCTGGAGAGGGCGGCACTCATCCTGATGCCGATCCTGTTCATCATACTGGTAAGCCTGGCGATCTGGTCAGCAACACTCACGAACTCGGGGGTTGGTTACGCAGCTTTCCTCAACCCCGAGCTAGGGGAAATAAGCGTGCGAAGCGTGATCAACAACGCGGTCGGACAGGCCTTCTTCTCCCTCAGTCTGGGGATGGGCGCGTTAATGACGTACGCCTCGTACTTGAAGTCGCAACAAAATTTAGCTAAGGAGGCAACCGTCGTCGCCCTCACCGACTTCGGCGTAGCCTTCACGGCCGGACTGATAGTGTTCCCGATCATCTACAGCTTTGGATTGGGCGACCAGGTCGGCCTAAGTATGGTCGGAGCGCTGTTCATCTCGCTGCCCGCAGGGCTACAGTCGCTGGGACAGACAGGTGACTGGGTCGTGCTCACGTTCTTCGTGATGCTTTTCTTTGCGGCGTTGACCTCTGCGATATCGCTTCTCGAGGTGGTGGTTACTGCGCTCGTCGATCATGGCATCAGCAGGCGCGTATCAGCGATCGGTGCTGGGTTGGTGATAACTTTGGCAGGTATTCCATCTGCCTTCAGTCTCAATTTCCTGAGCGCAGCCGATCAGGTGGTGGGGAACTTCCTGTTGATTGTGGGAGGTTTCTTCACTGCCCTGCTGGTTGGCTGGAAGCTTCTGCCACTCGCGGACGCGGAACTCGCCAAGGGCTTGGCGAGCGAAAAAGCTCGCAAAGGATGGGCCATGCTGATCCGGTATTTCGTCCCACCGGTTCTGCTAATAGTTCTCGTCGTGACCGTAATACCGGCAACGTGGGCAGCGGTGAGAGCTCTGTTCTCCTCTTAACCGGCGAAGATACGTTCGACAGCAGTTTCCGGGCGAGGTGTTGCCGTTTCCCGGCTCGCCAACGCCGCCACCGCCGCCTCATCGACCTCGGTAGTCACTCCGGCCTCGACGCGTTCGAGCTCCGCTTTGGAGACATCACAAGAAGTTAAGTACTCTTCGTACATACCTATCGGGTCTCTCTTACCCCAGTATTCAAAAAGCTCCTGCGGCAGAACTGCGCGAGCCTCGGTCTCGTCATGAGTGGCGTGCCCTCCCATGCGAAACGTCTCAGCGGCTAGTATGACCGGACCTTCCCCCGCTCGGCACTGCTGGACCGCCAGCTTAGTGGCAGCGTAGGCATCCAAGACGTTGTTCCCATCAAGCGACCAGCCCGATACGCCATACGCCTCGTGAAGCTCTGAGAAGTCACCCGGCAGCCGATGGGCTTCAACCGGCGTTCCCAACGCAACCTGATTGTTCTGAATTATGAATATGACGGGGAGCTGTTGAACCGCGGCAAAGTTAAGCGCCTCGTGAGTTGGTCCGGAATTTACCGAACCGTCACCGATCCAAGTGAGCACAACGGCATCTTCGCCGCGCATCCGAAAGTACAACCCTATGCCCGAGGTCACCGGAGGCATATTTCCGATGTGGGATATCGGTTGAAGGACTCGGTTGCCGAAGCTCCCAACGTGGCCATCCCGGCCCATGGACGGTGAATCAGCGGTACCCAAATATCCCCGCAACATATCAGCCACAGACATTCCCATCTCACAGCATGCACCGGCGTTGCGAATCATGGGCACAGTAAAATCTCTGGTTCTATCCAGCGCGTGAACGGGTCCAACCGTGGTAGCTTCTTCCCCAGTGCCCAGCCACGCCTTGGAAATCACACCCTGCTTCACCCACCGCTTGAGCATTATGTCATGCAGGCGCGTGCGAAGCATACCCGCGTAGAGATCTAGTTTCGCGGTATGCGATAAACCATCCACCACGGCCTTGCGTTCGGGATGCTCACTTATGATCTGCGTGAACTCCTCGATGACACCGGGATCCGGTTTCCAGTCCAGGTATTCCGGGGGATCGAAAACTGCGAAACGCTTCACTTACCGGCGCCGGGGGTTGGATAGGATACAAACACGTAACGGATGAAGAGAACCCGTAATCCGTGCGCCCTAAAGCATTTCCTGAAGCTTGGGCTGTAACGAAGGGTCTGCCGTCTTGATGAGATCAAACCCGAGCTCCAGCATAGACGAATAGCGATTTTCTCGGTCGGTTTCCATCGTCTTCGCAAGCACTCTCTCCAGGCTCTGCGGCAGTTCGCGACGGTACTCGCGTAGGGGGATGGGCTTGCCCCTGAGACGAGCAATCATGAGCTCTTGGGCCGTGTTGCCGCCAAAGGGCAACTTGCCCGTGAACATCTCAAACGCCAGCACACCGAGTCCATATATGTCGCTGCGGGCGTCGAGGTTTTTGCCCCGGATCTGCTCGGGGCTCATAAACTCAGGCGTTCCCAAGATGATCCCCGTGGCTGTCAGCTTGGCTGCACCCGTCGCTCTGGTTTCCTTCGCCAGCCCGAAGTCCATCACCATCGCCTTCTCACCGCCGTCACCGTCCGAGACTATCATAACGTTCTCAGGCTTCAAATCCCGGTGCACTATGTTGAGCTGGTGCGCTTGATCCAGGCCGGAACACATTTGAACCAAGAACGGAAGCGCTTCCTCCATGGACATCGGTCCGACCTTGTGCTCCCGCTCGCTCAGCATTTCTCCTCGAAGGAGGGCCATCACCAAGTAAATCAATCCTTCTTCGGTTTCCCCCAGCCGAAGGATGCGGCACACGTTCGGGTGCTCCATCCGGATAGCCAGGCCCGCCTCCCTGCGCAGCCTCTCTAATAACGTTGGATCCGTGTTGAGCCTCGGACTGATTACTTTCAGCGCCACCGACTCGCCGCTATTCAACTCCTGGGCTTCATACACAAAGGCCATCCCTCCTTCGCCCAGCTTGCGGAGAATCTTGTATCGGGTGTCGAGCACCGTGGCTTCGAGAGAACCGGCGATGTCATCAACAGACACATGTTTGACTCTGGCTGCCCTCCGAACGCTAGTTCCGGAACCAGGAGAAGCCCGGGAGGGTTCACCCTCAGCGTCGTCAACCAGGGCGTTACCGTCCTGGCTACAGAACTTCGCGTCATCTGGGTAAACCGCACTACACTCGGGACAGCGCTTGCTCATCGGCAAACCATATTTCGTCCACCGTCCTTGGCTTTGTAAAGCGCGTCGTCAGCACCTGCGAACACCGCTTCAACGTCTATCGATTCTCCGGCCGCCATACCCGCTAATCCCACCGAGATGGTGACGTGCAGTGGGTCTTGAGAATCACCGAAATTGTGTGTTTCCACTCGTGAACGCAGACGTTCGGCGAAAATAAGTGCACCTTCAACTTGCGTATCGGGGAGAACGATCACGAACTCCTCCCCGCCATAACGCGCTACGATATCGACGTTGCGTGCCTCATCCATCAGAATTTCACCCAGCTGCCGCAGCACCGTATCACCCACCAGGTGTCCATATGTGTCGTTCACCTGCTTGAAATGATCCAGGTCGATCATGAGGAGTGAGAGTTCGTGGCCGTAACGCGCTCCGCGTTGGAGCTCGGTGCGCAACTTGTCAACCAGCGCCCGGCGATTCAGTGTCTGCGTCAGCGGGTCCGTGTTAGCGAGGAACTGGAACCGCTCCCGATCTGAAACCGCGGTTTCCAGGTCGTATCCCTTATCAATCGCAGCCACCGCGGCTTTAATGACCGTGGCCGCAAAATGGGTGTCTGCTTCCGTTAACGGCGGTGTATCACCAGTAGTGCGGAGGAAGAACACACCGGCGCGTTTACCCTTTAGATCGAACGGCAGAGCTATCGCAGACTTCGTGGGCACGTCTATTCCCTCGCGCTTCCATTGCTTTCGCACGTCACGGTAGATAGGATCGGTGCTTACATCGGCCACGAGCAGCGCCTCGTTAGTTTCTAGCGCTCGCTGTATCTCCGGGTACTTGTCGAGCTGGATCTCCAAGTTGCGCAGCATCGGGTTGTCGAACGTCGCGACCACAACAACGACGCCCGGCTTGGTGGCAGATTTGATCACTATAGAGCACTTCGCGATGTTGAGCGCACGCCCGACGCGACGCGCAAGGATGTGATAGATCTCGTCGGCTTTCAGAGATCCCGTTACCTCATGCAGGATCTCCACCAGCTCGGAACGGGTCTTCGCCTCTTTGCGCGCGCCCTTTAGCTGGAGCGACGTCCTAAGATGCGCCTCCACCCGCGCGAGCAGCTCGCGGACGCGGAATGGCTTGGGAATGAAGTCGGCAGCTCCGAGGCCAAGCGAGGCGACGGTTCCGTCTTCCGGCGGCATCGAGCTGATAATCACCACCGGTATGTCCCGCCACCGCTCGTCGCTCTTCACCTGCTCGAGGAGCTGAAGCCCGTCCGTCTTGGGCATCATGACGTCCAGCAACAGGAGATCGGGCTCCTCCAGCTCGAGCTTTTCCATGACTTCATCTGCGCGCTCCACGGCCACAACCTCGTACCCCTTGTCGCGCAAGATCCACCCAACCGTATTCAGAAGGGCCGGATCGTCATCTGCAACGAGAATTTTTCCGCCTTGGAGGTCCATACCTTAACGCCTGCTCACCTAGGATACGACCGGATCACCGCTGGGTCCACGTTTCCCCCACTCACGACCAGAGCCGTCGGTCCCGAGAGCTGCAACGCTCGCGACCTGAGGGCAGCGATCGTGGCAGCGCCCGATGGCTCGACAACAATCCCGTGGCTCTCAAGAAACCATCGCGCCGCCGATTTGATAGCATCATCGCTCACAGTAACCGAGCTCACCTTGCCGAGCACGTGTTTGAGGGGAATGTCCCCAATCGCCAGGGGCAGCAGCCCATCAGCCACGCTGTGTGCTTCGGCCAGGGTTACAACTTGCCCCGCGCGCAACGCATCCCGCAAGGAGGGCGCTCCATCAGGCTCTACGCCAACAATGTCGGCTGCGGGCTTCAGTGCGGAAACCGCCACGGTCACACCTGCTATCAAACCCCCACCGCCCACCGGCACAGCCACGTGCTGTACCTCGCCTAACTGTTGGACGATCTCCAGCCCGACAGTTCCCTGGCCGGCGATTATATCCGCGTGGTTGTATGGCGGAATGACCTCGAGCCCCAGCTCGGCAGCCATCTCCCGGGCCTTCGCCTCGCGGGCCGCGGATGTGACACCGGCAAAAACCACCTCACCTCCCCAGCGCCGTACACCAGCCACTTTCCACGGGGGTGCCGTTTCCGGCATTACGATAACCGCTGTGACGCCCTTCTTACCGGCTGCAAACGCCACCGCCTGACCGTGGTTGCCGCTGGAGTACGTGATGATTCCCGTCTGCAGGCGCTGCTCAGGGATGCAACCAAGGTAATTCCAGGCTC
>JAZFQE010000157.1:0-3227 GCA_036444955.1 Gemmatimonadales bacterium | reverse complement strand
GCGACGGTGGCTGATGCTCTCGATCGCTTTCAGATTGTCGGGAAGAAAGATCTCTTTCCTCCACAGCTTTCAGGTGGACAGCAGCAGCTCGTCGCAGTCGCTCGGGCTGTGATTGGCGAGCCGAAGTTGATTCTTGCCGACGAACCCGTGGGTAGTCTCCACTCGAGTCAGGGAAAGATGATCATGGATCTGCTCAAGCGACTCAACGAAGCGGGCACTACGGTCATCCAGGTGACGCACAGCGAACAGTGGGCTGCGTACGGGGACAGAAGCATCGAGCTGTTTGACGGCTGGATGTCGGATGGAGGCAGTAATGCTTAGTGCTGGAAGACTCGCGCTTGTGCAGTTTGCCGCGACACATCTTTACAAGACGATGAGAGGGCGGGGAATAACATTCAGAGAGAGCTGGAATGCCGGTAGAAATCATTGAGCCCATAGCGGCGCTGTTTGGAGTGTTGGGTATGGGGACGATCGGGCTCTTCGCCCTCAAGGCTTGGCTGAATGCCCGGGGTCGCCGCGGTCAGATCAGCAGCGAAGATGTGGAGCGGCTCACCGAAGCTGTCGAATCCCTGCGTGAGCAGGTGCAGATGGTGCGCGAGGAACACAGTGAGTTGTTCGAACGGGTGGAGTTTGCGGAGAGGATGCTGGCCAAAGGAGGAGGCGGCGAATGATGCGTAACGTGCAGGGACACAGCATGCAGCGAGAGAGCAGCAGGGGCTTACGTTTTCGGCAGATTTGCTGATGGTTCTTTGCTGTACAGCGGTTTGTGTTCCAATTTGAAATGGGCGCCTTGGTATCCTCTGAATTGAACGTTTCGACGCCGGGCGTCGTCTTATTAAGGCAGGTGCGTATGAATGTCGCTTTGGGAAAGGACAACGTTCGATGACTCGCTTCAACTCTCCGTTCAGGCTCCTCGCCGCCGCTCTCCCTTTTTGCGGGGTTCTCGCGATTGGTCGCAGTGATGGCCAGCCGAGCGTCCTCGCACAGATCGGGGACCTCTCGCCCCATGAGTTGCGTACCGAGGCTTTCGCCATCGACCGCAGTGCCGTGCTGCGAATCCACGCAACGGGCGCAGACGAAGGGCGTCGCTGGCGCTTCCGGAGGGACTGGTTCGACTCCGGACGTAACTACTGGCGTGGCAATGCATGGATCCTTGACGCACATACCCGTGAGGTAGTTTGGGAGCTACGCGTCGCTCGTACGCAAGGGGATGACGACGGGATCCGTACATTCGATGGCGAGGTGACGCTGCCTCCCGGCGAGTACATCGTTCATTATGCCTCCTACTCGGCGCACCGATCGGAAGGCGACTGGAACGGGCGGTGGGAGCGCGAGACGCGCCGGTACTACGACGATGGGCTCTCCGAGGAGTTCGGCATCGAGATCAACGGCGAGGGCCGTTCGCTCGGTGAGGAAGCGTTGCGAAACGCGACCAACTACTTCAATCAGACAGCTATAGTTTCCTTCATTGGGCTCGAAGACGAGGAGTCCCATCGAGTCGGTTTCCGGGTTTCCCGACCCACCGAGATCGAGATTTACGCCATCGGAGAAGCGATAGACGAGACAACTTACGACTACGGCTGGTTGATCAACCTGGCAACCCGCGAAAAGGTGTGGCGCTTCGACTACGGGAACACAGACTGGGCTGGTGGCGCCGAGAAGAATCGGATGGCAAGCACCACGCTCACGCTGGAGCCCGGTTCGTATGCAGCTTTCTTCGTCACCGATGGTTCCCACGATCTCTACGATTGGAACGCGGCTCCACCGTACGACCCGGAGTTTTGGGGACTCACGATTCGCGCGACCGATCCGGCGGACCGGCAGTACTTCGCGACCTTCACCTATGAGTCCGTGCCTCGGGAGAACGTCATCGTCGAGTTGGTCGGCTTGAGAGATGATGAGACGGTGGCCCGCAGCTTCACACTGACGAGGCCAATTGAGGTAAACGTCTTTGCGATTGGCGAGGGCCAGAGTGGTGACATGTTCGACTACGGTTGGATAATGGATGCTCGTACGCGAGAGATCGTGTGGCGCATGGACTACTATGACACCGATCACGCAGGCGGTGCGGCCAAGAATCGAGTAATCGACGAGGTCATTCGTCTCGATAGCGGCTCATACACAGCATACTTCGTCACCGATGGTTCCCACTCATACTGGGAATGGAACTCGTCGCCGCCAATCGAAGGAGAGCTTTGGGGTATCACTTTGAGCGGTGTCGGGGATGGATTTGACATGTCGGCGGTTACCGCCTACGAGCCGGCGTCGGACCCCGCAATTGTCGCTCAGCTCGTAGAAATCCGTGATCACGAGCGGCGACGCACCAGGTTCACGCTGGATCAGGATACCGAGGTGCGTATTTACGCGTTGGGCGAGGGTATCGGTAACGATATGTACGACTTTGGCTGGATCGAAGAGGTTGGCTCGGGTCGGGTCGTGTGGGAGATGACCTACCGCTCGACTGAGCGCGCCGGCGGCGCGCGAAAGAACCGCCTTTTCAACGGCACGATGTCACTCTCCTCCGGCGATTACATACTGCGGTATGAGTCGGATGGGTCACACTCGTTTGGGGATTGGAATGCCGATCCGCCGCCGGACCCAGCGGGCTGGGGTGTCACGATCTATCGGGTGGGAAGTTAGTACTACTTGTAGGTTGGTCCGAGGCCATCCGGCCGTGCGTCACAACTAAGCAGCAATGCGAGGCTCGCTGGGACGTTCCAGCGAGCCAACCATCCCCCTCCCCCTCCCCCTTCTTGACAACAGTCTGTCGCAGCGGGATGTTAGCGCCCACGAGCTACCAAAGGTGGTCAATGATGAAGACTAGGCTTATCGTCGTCGGGGCATCTTTGTTGATGCTTCTTCCACCGGCGCACTTGATGGCGCAGGGCAGCAAGGGAACTGCGGAGCTTTGGGAGGGGACGGTCCGTCAGATCTACATCGGCAAGCCGCTCGTTGGCGCTCGCGGCTACGTGGTGTACGAGCTTGCGGCCGGGCAGGTGAGGACCGAGGTATGGGGATTGCCTGAGAGGGAGTTGGGCTACGAGGTATTCTTGTTCCAGATTGACGTACCGCAGTATGTCGGTTTGTTGTTCAACAACAGCAATCCGCGGGAAGGCCTCAGAGATCCCGCACCTCCGTTCGATCAAATTGGGCCGCTCATCAGTGAGTGGTACAGCCTAGGCTCGTTTAATGTGGACGAGAGCGGGTACGGAACGCTGGTATACGAC
>JAZFQE010000156.1:0-2414 GCA_036444955.1 Gemmatimonadales bacterium | reverse complement strand
TGGTACGTACCTGCCGGTAACGCATCCGTGATGCGTCGCACACTCCATTTAACAGAAGCCACTTAATATCTGGGATCCATGGGCGACGGGCGCGGCGCTGTAGATGAGCGGACTCAGCTTTAGACAGAAGGTCCTCGTACTTGCTGTTGCCCTGGTGACGGCCGTTCAACTATTTACGCTGTTTCCGGTCCTGAGCACAATCAAGAGTGATGTGGACGCTCGTGCGCGGGAAGCCGTCAATATCGGTGGCGCCGTATTTCAGGAGTTCATGACAAGTCGCGCAGAACAGCTCCGCACCACTGTCAATGTTCTCGTGTCCGATTTCGGATTCAAACAGGCAGCCGCGAGCGGTGAGATCGACACAATCCGCTCCGTACTGATCAATCATAGCGAGCGCATCGGCACGAATGTCGCGATGCTTCTGGATCTTGATGGCAGACTCATAGCGAGTGCCACAGCACAGTCCCAACTAACGCAGGTTCGAACATTCGGCAACCTTCTGTCTTCACCACAGCTCAGCGAGGTCATCCATACGGTTGCGTATATTGATGGAGATCCCTATCAGATGATCACGGTGCCGCTTAGGTCCCCGATACCGGTGGCCTGGGTGGCCATGGGTTTTCCGATAGATACCGCACTCGCCTCACGCCTCGGGAATCTAACCGGGCTCGACGTCACATTTGTTCGCTGGACCGGCAGTCAGATCGAGGCCGTGGCATCGACACTGCCGCTCGAACGCTACGACGAAGCACTGCCTCAGCTAAGCCTGCAACAGCTCGACCCCTATCAGATAGTGCTGCCCGAAACGTCTGATTCGAACTATCTGACACTCCTAAGGCCATTCCTCCCGGGAGAGGAGGATGTCTACGTCGCGCTGCAGTTGTCCATGTCCGAAGCAACCGCGTCCTATAGAAGCGTCCGCACGATACTTTTCCTCATCACCTCCATCTCGCTGCTTCTGGCGGTGAGCGGAGCATTCTGGCTTGCGAGAACCGTGACGAGACCGGTTAGCAGTCTGGTCGCGGCTGCTCGCCGGATGCGAGAAGGTGTGTACACCGTACCTATCGATGTTCGAAGCGGCGATGAATTGGGAGAGCTCGCCGAAGGATTTAATACGATGCAGGAGGCCATCGCTGACCGCGAGAGACGGATCGTTCATCAAGCGAATCACGACAGTCTGTCTGGATTACCAAACCGCGGGCTGATCTTGCGGCGCCTGCAAGAGCTGATTGAAACCGCAGAGCCTCTCACCGTGCTGAGTCTAGCGATCAAGGGATTCAGTCGTATGGAGTCCTCGCTGGGTCATCGCGCCGGAGACAAAGTGATTGAACGTGTGGCCGGTATCCTTCGCGGCGGCATGGACGACGATCAGGTTCTCGGTCACCTGGGCGGAAATGAGTTCGTCATATTGTTGCCTCAGTTTGAGATCGAATCGGCATGCGAGTGGGTCGAGCGATTAAGCCACGTACTGCAGGCAGGCGTTAGAATTCAGGAGGCCAACCTTTCGCTGCGCGCGAGTGTCGGGATAGCCCGTTACCCGGACCACAGCGCGGACGCAGCTGAGCTCATGGCCCGAGCGTCTGTTGCGAGAAATGACGCCAACGCTCGTAGGGACCTCTTCGCCGTATACCGTCGTGGGCAGGAAGAGCACTACCTCCAGCAAATCAGAATCGTCGGCGATTTCCCGCGGGCGATGCGGGATAGCGAGCTCAGACTATATTTTCAGCCGAAGATCGATTGCCGTACGCGGGAAGTTCTGGGTGCCGAGGCGTTGGTACGTTGGCAACATCCGGAGCTCGGATTGATGATGCCAGATGTCTTCATCGATGCGATCGAGCAGGCCGGTAGTATCGGCCACTTAACGCGTTGGGTGATTAAGGAAGCCGCCGAGAACTGCAGAAAATGGGCGAATCAGGGAATCGATCTCAGCGTTGCTATTAACCTTTCGGTCGACGATCTACTGGACGATTATCTGCCTTACTATCTTCTGGAGGTGACGAAGAACCAGGAGCTGCTGGCACCTTCACTGACCTTGGAAGTGACGGAGAACGCTATCATGCGGAACGCCTCCCAGGCGCTGATGACCCTCGGCTGTATCCGCGAACTCGGCTTTCGTGTCTCTATTGATGATTTTGGTACGGGCCAGTCATCGTTAGCGCAACTCAGGCGTCTGCCGTTGGACGAGCTAAAGATTGACAGATCTTTCATCATGAAGATGACCGACGCCAAGGACGAAGCGATCGTCCGCGCGACTATAGAACTCGCGCACTGCCTAGCCCTCAGTGTTGTGGCGGAAGGTGTCGAGAACGATGAGGTATTGACACGCCTCCGGTCGCTCGGCTGTGAGTACGCTCAGGGCTACCACATCAGCCCACCGGTCGCCGCCGAAGCATTCTGTGACTGGGTTCGGCAGT
>JAZFQE010000155.1:0-3248 GCA_036444955.1 Gemmatimonadales bacterium | reverse complement strand
CTCAACGCGGTCAGCTCGAACGTTTCCCGCATCGCCCAGCCGCCGGCAACATAGGCGCCGACAAAAGGAGCCAAGGCACAGGCGGCTGCAACGCCGTACCACTTCGCCGAACGGCGCTGGTGCACGGCACCGAATGCCGACGCCCACACAGCTCCACCAACGACGGTCATTACTAGCACGCCGGGGTTCTCCCGTAGCAGCTGAGCTGTAATTCCACTACTGCGCGACGCAACAATCACCAATCCAATTACGACAGCCGTGGAGATCCCTGTCTTGACGGAGAAAGAATCGCGCAACGGTGCCGCCCAAAATTCAAACGGCGATTTCAGTGCGAGCAGTACTGAGACAGCCACGGCGCCGATAGCCAGCTGGTGAACTGAATCTCCCAGTAGTCCCTGAAGCCGCTCCGAATGAATCGAGAACCACCCGGCGCCGAGCAGCAAGGCGGCGCCTGCCACCCTGGTCCACAAGTTCGTATCAAGCCTGGACAACCGATCCGCCAAATACACTCTTCAGTCCACTTCCTGTATCCACCAACAAACTTCCATCGTCGGAGATGCCGGACGCACGGCCCGCCAGCGGCTCAACCAGCTCCTTTCCAACCAACCAGTCATGGGCCTCGAAGAAGGACCGTTCCCGCTCGTCCAACACATTGTCAGCAGAAAGCGTGGCCAATTTTGGGATGAACTCCGCTAGCACGTCAATCCTCGCGACTCCGGTTATCACCTCGTCCAGCGCCACCGCACACTCGCTGAGCTCATCGGCAAAGGGGCCATGCATATTTATTCCGACTCCAATGGCAATCCAGTCACCCGACTCAGCCGACCCCCTGGCTTCGCACAAAATTCCCGCGACTTTTCGCTCATCGATCATTACGTCGTTTGGCCATTTGAGCTTTGACTCGACACCCAGCCCCAACAGTGATTCCACAAGTGAAAGTCCGACCCTCAATGAGATGACGCCGGTGGAGGGCTGGTTCTCCCCCCGCCACAGATATCCCAGCCATACGCCCGCCTCAGGCGGACTGGCCCACCGTTTCCCCATCCGCCCGCGACCTTGCGTCTGTTCATCCGCGAGCACGAGCGTGCCCCCCGGCGCACCCTGGGCAGCCATCTCATGCACGATATCCATCGTGCTGGTCACTTTCTTCAGACAGAGACACTGCACTGTACCGAGCCGCCGGGCTAACTCCGTCGCGCTCAATCCGTCGTATCCCACTACGCGAACAGACTCCAGGATATGACAACGAGTCCCAGTAGCCAACAGTATCCAGCGAATTGATGGAATTCCTGCTTTCGCAGCAGGTAAACCAGCAATTTGATCGCGAACACTCCCGACACTAGCGCTGCCAAGAAACTGACGCCCAGCGGCAAAATACCGCCCATCGAGGTTAGCGATCGAGCGTCCGCCACCTGCAACAAAGCTGCACCTCCGATCGCAGGAATGGCCATTAGGAAGGAAAATTCGGCGGCCTGAACACCGCTTACCCTAAACCACATTGCGCTCACGATGGTGGCGCCGGACCGGGATATCCCAGGAAACACCGCCACAGCCTGGGCGAAGCCAACCACAATCGCGGCCATCCAACCCACGGATTGATCGGCGGACTTGGTGCGCAGGAAGCGGGTGCTCCACAAAATGAAGCCCGTGAGCAGGAAACTCACGCCAACCAAGCGGAGCGAGCCGAAAGCTGTCTCCACCGTACTCTCTAGAGTTATTCCGACTATTCCCGCCGGTATTGTCGCGATGACGATCAGCGCCGTGTACTGCACCGCCGGCCGTTCTGCTTTTGCGAGACCTACTAACAGTGTAATCAGGCGCTTTCTATACACGATCACCACGGCGAGGAGCGTGGCCACATGCAGTAACACTTCCACCGCAATGCCCGGGCTGTCGAACCCGATGAGCGCCTGGGCGACAACAAGATGACCCGAAGATGAGACAGGCAGAAATTCTGTGAGTCCCTGAACAATCCCCAACACCAAACCCTGCCACCAATTCACTTGCTGGCGACTCGCTGGTAAAGTTCTTCATAGCGGGGAACAATTTTGTCGCTAGCAAACGACTTCGCTTTCTCGACCGCCGCCTTCCGCGCTGCCGCAAGCTTCCCTTCATCGGTCAAAAACTCGATGCCTCGCGCGGCCATCGCCGTCGTATCACCCAAGTCGACGAGCGCCCCGGTTTCATCGCCGTCCTCGAGGAGCTCCGGTAGACCGCCGATTCGACTGGCAATCACCGGAACGCCGCACGCCATCGCCTCGAGCGCGACGAGACCGAACGATTCGGACTCGCTGGGTAACAAGAACAGGTCAGCCGACCGCAATAGCTCCGCCACCGTGTCCATCTTGCCGAGAAACTGGACATGTTCAGTCAGTCCGCGACGCTGCACGTCAGCTTCCGCGTCGAGGCGAGTGGGCCCGTCACCCACTAGAATCAAGACGGCAGGAATTTCTTTCCTTATCAATGCGAACGTCGCGATGACATCTGGCAGCCGCTTCAACTCGCGGAAATTCGATATGTGCATCAGGACACGCGTGTCAGGAGGTGCAAACGCGTTCCGGCATGACCCAGACTCGGCGGGATAAAACTCATGTAGGTCGACGAAATTGGGTATCACCTCTATCTCGCATCCTTTGCAAAGGAAGGCCTCGTAAGTTTGTTGCTTCAGATACTCGGAGACGGCTGTTACGGCATCCGAGTTTTCAATGGAGAACCTCGTTACAGCTTTAAACGACTGCTCGCGCCCCACCAGCGTGATATCTGTACCGTGCAGCGTTGTGATAACCTTGAGGTCACGCTCCGGTTTGATCATCTCCCGGGCGAGAAACGCCGCCGTCGCATGGGGGATTGCGTAGTGCACGTGCAGGATGTCGAGCTCTTCCCTGACGGCTACCTCGTGCTGCTTTACAGCCAGCGCAAGTGAGTAGGGAAAGTATTCGAGTAGTGGATACGTGTAGCTGACGTCTACTTCGTGGAAGTAAACGCGCTCCGCGAAGCCGCGGAGCCTAAACGGCGACGCATAAGAAATGATGTGCACCTCATGGCCGCGCCGTCCCAATTCCAATCCCAGTTCCGTAGCGACAGCACCCGAACCGCCGTACGTCGGATAACAGGTAATCCCTATTCTCACTCTTGCTCTCTCTTTTCCCACAGCTCAGCGATTTCACTAGCTACCCCCTCAGGATCGTTCTCCATCTCCATTGCCACTACCGGTTCGCTCCCAAGCTGATGTCGGAACCAAGTTTCCT
>JAZFQE010000154.1:0-4769 GCA_036444955.1 Gemmatimonadales bacterium | reverse complement strand
TAACGCTCTGTGGAGCGATCTTGCCTGGGTCCTTGAACCACTCGTTGAGCGTCTCTTCGCTCCAGACAATTTCATTGTTTTTTAGAGCCGCGGAATAGTAACCGTAGTCTTCCACGCTACCTGCATTCCGGCCGAACAGACCGCCTAGTCGCGGACCCTGCTTGTTGCACGCGAATGCATGACAACCGAGGCATCGCCGGATGAAGATGTCCCTCCCTTCGCTTACATCATCCGCGTAGGCTCCCGGAAGATAGACAAGAAGTGAAACGAACGCGAACGTCACCACGGGAAGAATCCGCATGTTTCCCTCTCTTGACCCGCTCGGCTCTTAGGTCAGTATTTTTCTCCAGTTTAGCCCGATAACAATCTTCATCACGGAGACACGAGTTTAGCGCTCATGGAGACGACAGCTCAAGGGCCGTAATGGTGTCCAATCTGAACGGCAACAACGCAACAGCGTCATTCAGTTCCAGCTACCTGACTGGTACTATCGGCCACGACCGGTCGTTGCACCTGCCCGAGATTGGCCCGAGGATTCGCCTGGAGTTAAGGTTCTCGCTAGGGTTTCGGGCAACCTTGGGGCAGACGCTTGATTGAAATTGGAAGCTGGCTTGAAGGCCATGGCCTAGGCAAGTACGCCACGGTATTTGTCGAGAATGAGATCGAGGTTCACGATCTTGTTTACCTGACCGAGGAGGACCTCGAAAAACTTGGTCTCCCGATGGGGCCGCGCAAGCGACTCCTCGGGGCCATAGCATCCGCCAACGCTCCGGCCGACGAGCCTCCTCAAAGCTCGGAACAAGCCGCGGGTCCCGTCCCTGAAGCCCCCAGGGGGGGCACGGTCGAACGCCGCCAACTCACCGTCATGTTCTGCGACTTAGTCGGATCAGTTGAACTCGGCGAGCGCATGGACGTGGAAGAGTATCGGGATCTGCTCGATGGATTTCGCACGACGGTAGTAGAGGCCGTAGAGCGTTTCGACGGGTTCATTGCCCGCCACCAAGGTGACGGATTGCTTGTCTACTTCGGCTACCCGCAAGCGCGTGAAGATGATGCGGAGCGTGCCGTACGAGCCGGACTCGCCGTCGTTCAATCCGTCGTCGCGCTCGAGCATCCTCACGATGCCGATGTGAAGGTGCGGGTAGGCATCGCGACGGGGCTCGCAGTCGTGGGGGACGTGCTTTCGACCGGCACGACGGGTCATTCTGAACTGGCCGCCTTGGGGTCGACACCGAACTTGGCAGCGCGGCTTCAAGGCGAAGCGCCCGAGAATGCGGTCCTCATCTCCGATATCACCCATGGGCTGGTCTCTGGCTACTTCACGCTCGAGACGCTCCCACCTCGACAACTGAAGGGAATGTCCGGCCAAACCGCACTCTACCGGGTGAAGGCTGCACGGTCCGGGCAGACACGTTTCGCCGCTCGAACGAATTCTCGGCTCAGCCCCTTCACGGGTCGCGAAGAGGAGATGGAGCTCCTCCAGCGGCGATGGCAACAGGTCGAAAACGGCCGCGGACAAGCGGTGGTTCTCGTGGGTGAGCCAGGGATCGGTAAATCGAGACTCCTGGAACAGTTTCGCTCCCAGATCGCCCTTCGCCCTCATGAACTACTGCTCCTGCAATGCTCGCCGTATTTGGCCAACAGTGCATTACACCCCGTAGTGCAGGCTCTGGAGGAGGCACTTGATTTCGTAAACGTCCGGGATAGCCGGGAGCGGCTCTCGCGCTTAGAGGAATGGCTAGCTGAGACCGATCCGGCATTAGCAGACTCGGCCGGTCTTTTGGCAGACCTGCTCTCTATCCCGACCGAGGGGCGGTACCCAGAAGCAGAGACGGTTGACGCGCAACAGCGACGGGAGAACCTACTTGCTTGGCAGGTGCGTTACGTCCAGACACTATCTCGGCGCGCGCCCGTGACGTGCATATTCGAAGACCTCCACTGGGCAGACCCGTCGACCCGAGAGTTACTTGGGCAGCTAGTGGAAGCGATCGAAGAAGCTCGCGTGTTGGTGATCTGTACGGCGCGTCCCGGATTTGATGCGGCTTGGAGTGACTTCGCGCACGTTCATCTCATGAATCTTTCTCGATTATCGCGTGATGAGAGCGAACGTCTTGCCGCGTCGGTCGTTGAAGCGAGCTCAGTGCGGGCACCCGAGCTACTCGAAGACATCGTGAGCAGAGCGGGTGGCAACCCGTTATTCATCGAAGAGTTGACTCGTGCAGTAATGCAATCTCGTTCGGACAAGGGAGAGGAGCGAGCTGTCCCTGCCACTCTGCAAGACTCCTTGATGGCTGGCCTCGACGCGCTCGAGCTCGGGAAGCAGGTGGCACAGTGGGGCTCGGTCATCGGGCGGGAGTTTAGCGAGGACATTCTGCGTGAAGCGTGGGACGGAAACAACGAGGTGCTCTTGAAAGGCCTCGAGGAGCTTCATCAGTCGGGTCTGCTCTACCGACGAGGTGATGGGCCGCGTGGCATCTACCGATTCAAACACGCCTTGGTGAGGGATGCTGCCTACGACAGCATGCTGAAGAGTCTCCGCCAGTCCTTGCACGGCAAGGTGCTCTCAGCGCTGGAGGAGCTTCGCCCGGATACTGCACGAGAAATCCTCGCCCATCACGCGAGCGAAGGGCACTTGATCGAAAAGGCGCTCGAATATTGGGAGCAAGCGGGTCGAGCCGCTGCCGCCCGTTCAGCGAACCAAGAGGCTATCGAGCATTATCGACGAGGCATTGCTCTGATTGAAGAAGCGGGAACTGAGATGCCGACAAGCGAGCTCGCATTGCGGTCGGCGCTGAGCCCGCTACTGATGATGGAAGAGGGAGACGCCTCCAAGTCAGCCGAGGAGGCGTTTGAAAAGTCTCTCGCGCTCGCGGACCGCCTCCAAAGTCCGCCGGACGTAAAGTTCCCTCTCGCGTGGGGGTTATGGTACCTGCATATGCAGCGTGGTGACCGTGCCCAGGTCGAAGAATTAGCAAACCTGATGGGTCGGATGAGCAAAAAATCTGGTCGCTCTGCGCATCTGCTCGAGACACATCATTCCGTGTGGACGTACAACATGCATTATGGACAGCTGGAGCAGGTCTGCAGGAGCACGGATGCTGGCCTGGCGATGTACGACGCCGAAGAGCACCGAGAGTTGAGATACCAATTCGGCAACCACGACCCAAAGATGTGCGCACACTTCCACGCGGCAATGGCTGAGGCATTGCGCGGTCGCGCACAGCACGCGGACCAAGCGATGAGTGAAGCATTGCGGTGGGCCCAAGTCCTTGAGCACTTGCCGACCCTCGCGATTGCACGGCTTGTCCCGTTGCTTGTCTCGTTCTGGAAGTATGACGTGTCCGGGATTCAGGCTTCCTCGCAGGCGTTTCTGGAGGTCTGCGATGAACTAGGCGCCAAGTGGTACCGCGCAGTAGGCGTGATCTTTGATGCCTGGGCTGAGGCGCATGCCGCACCAAACGCCGGGGCACATCGCCGAATCTTGGAAGCGATGGATTCCGTCAGGGCGACGGGGCAAGTTACTCGTATGCCGATGTATTTCACCGCATTGGCAGAGGCGCTGCAGACGGAAGGTCATTACGAAGACGCTCTCATCGCCGCCCATAAGGCGATAAGGTCGTGCAGCGAGACCGGGCAGTCGGTTTATGAGTCTCGCGCACGCCATACGCTCGGCGTTATCGAGCAGAGCCTCTCTGCTGGTTCAACAGGGACAGACGCTGTGGGATCCGCCGATTCGTTCACTGAGGCACTCCGTTCAGCGCAGGCGATAGGCGCACCGTTATTTGCTCTGCCGCCGGCGATCTCGCTCGCGAAGCTGTATCGGAGCCGTGGGCAAACGGCTGCTGCCCGAGAGCTACTTGTTCCCATCTACGAGCAGTTTAGTGAGGGATTTGATACACCTCTTCTATCGCAGGCGGGCGATCTCTTAGCAGAGCTCTCCTAATCCTTCCTCCGATTCCTCAGCGGGCAGGAGCGTAACGTTGGGAACGAGATGCGCCGTCGCCTTTGGGTAGGTGTCCGCCGGTCGCAATCCGTCGCTCGGTGACTGCTTTCAGTTGAAGCAGCCGTTCGCTGGCGATAGGGGAATAATCGGGGATAGCCGATTTCCGCTTGACGCACTGCAGCGTAGTCGTAGGGTGCAGCGAATCAGCCCTCGGTCGCTGCTTCATTTTCAACATCCCCCTCTCTAAAGTCTAGAGATTAGATGTTGCGTTGACCGGTTGAGGTGGCAGCCGTTTCGCGCCTGTCGCACTGCAAAAATAACTGTACTGGGTCGGGAATGTCTCAATCGATCCACTGCGGACACTCGCCCTGGTCGCTTACCCACAGCCAGAACCCACAAAGCGGCCGTCGATCTTCCGGCTTGTAACGGCTCTGGATAGCCCACTGTCGACATTCAAGCCGGTCGTCCCCTTCAATTGTTGGTGAAGACAAGCGCCCCTCAATCGTCTTATACATCGGTGACGCCCCAGGATACCTTTTCAGACGTACGCTAGATGACGGATTTGGGGAGGATCGACGAAATGACTGATGAATGGCTGTTCAAGAGCGAAACTTACGATAACTGTAATTGCGCTGTGAATTGCGGCTGCCAGTACAATATACCTAGCACCCACGGCTATTGTCATTTTGCCTAAGTCGGTAACCTCGTTGAAGGTCATTTCAACGATACACCGCTTGCGGGGCTGAATTGGGCGGGGCTTTACAAGTATCCTGGCGAAATCGCGGAGGGAAATGGCAAACGCCAGATCGTTATCGACGAACGTGCG
>JAZFQE010000153.1:0-2864 GCA_036444955.1 Gemmatimonadales bacterium | reverse complement strand
GGGTGGAAGATGTCGGATCGCCGGTACGAGCCGACCGAAGATCCTGTCGCCGAGTGTTGCCCAGATTAGATTCACGCTCCTCGCCTCCCACCACCCAACATTCCGCCAGCGCGTGGGTCCGGTGTATATTCGGGTGACCCGCGCCGCCCCGCGGAGGTCCGGTATTAGGCAGCAGCCCCACGGCGCTACCAACGCATCTTGACCTCGAAACGGGTGTACCAGAAGATTAAGTTCTGACAACGAGGTGCAGGTATCGGCCCCGCAATCGTTTGAGAGGGAGAGTAAGGTTGAGTTTGGCCCCCGACCTATTAGAGATATTGGTTTGTCCCAAGTGTAAAGGCGACTTAGAATACCGAACGTCGCCCGAGGAGGAGTTGGTCTGCCAGAAATGTCGGCTCATTTACGCCGTCGAGGACGATATCCCGGTAATGTTGATAGATGAAGCGAAATCCTTCTAAGAGCCTAGGCTTTGTCCTGGTCCTGGCCACACTGGCCGGGCCCGCAGGGGCGCAGCTGTCCGATCCGGTAGGGGAGGCCGCCTTTCTGCTCGTGCCGATCGGCGGACGTGCGACGGCGCTGGGGCAAGCCGCGGTAGCAGCAGGTGGGACGCCGGACGCCGCCTTTTGGAATCCTGCAGGCCTCGCCTCGATGACCAACAGTGAATTCGCGCTCCACTATGCCAATACATTTGCGTCTGAGAACTCGGCGCTGTCGCTGGCTCTGGTTTCCGAGAACCTCGGGGTGCTTGGATTTTCCATCTACGTCGCGGATTTGGGGTCTCAGGATGTGACGACACCGCAAGGTTCTGCCGTGGGTCGGCTGTCGCCGAGACATCTCAGGTTCCTGACGTCGCTCGCGACTGAAATTGCCCATAGTGTGGCACTTGGTATCAACTACAAAATCATTCAGTTCAGACAAGACTGTTCCGGAACGTGTGTGAGCCCAGGTGGAGCGCTGTTTGAATCGATCGTGGGCACGACGCACGCGATCGATGCGGGACTTCAATACTCGATCGGTCCGGAAAACGCGTTCACTCTCGGGGTTGTCGTTAAGCACGCAGGATCGAGTCTGCAGCTTGACGACGCCGACCAAGCAGGTCCCCTCCCGACAAGGGTTCAAGTGGGAGGCCTTTACAGACTGCCGATCGACCACTCGGGGGGTACGGCGAATTTCGATGTGCGACTGCTGGCCGACCTTGAAGAGGAGTGGGGCAACTACCACGATCCCGAGGCAAGAGTAGGCATCGAAGTGTCCTACGGGGAAGCTGTACACCTCCGAAGCGGATATGCGTTCTTGGAGTCGGCCAATGGCGGTCCCTCGGTGGGGCTCGGGCTGCAACTGGGAGGCCTGACGCTGGACTTTGCTCGGGTCTTCTTCGAGGAGCCCACTCTCGAGGAACCGTTCTTCGTCACCCTTCGAGCAGCACTGTAGGCGGTCGGCGGCCCCGCTTCCAGCGCCGTCGAGGTCACCTTATACCAATCTGTAGAGCCCCCGTCGTTGGGACGATGACGGTTGCGGCTGCATTTGACATCTCAAACGGCACGGCCTAAGTTTGTACTCCCCAAAGCTTTAGGTGGAGTCGTCCGTGCACCGACAAACAGTTTTGTATTTAGCAGAAGCGGAACACGAGATTCCTGAACTGGTGTCCGCCTGGCTGTCTCGCAACTCCTTCGCACTCGAGAAGCTCACGAGCGAGAAGGACCTGTTCAACGCCGCCCGGAGACGACTTCCCGAGATGATCATCATTGATGCGGATTCAAACAGCGCGCATCCGACGACGGTGTGCCGGGCGCTCAAGACGGATTCGAACACTTCCGTGGTCCCGGTTGTGTTTATTTCGGCCGCGCACGGCACCGATCGCGTTCAAGAGTGGTTTGAGGCGGGAGCAGACGAGGTGATCACACCGCTGTTTGGTCCGGGAGAGCAGCGCAGTCGGCTCGATTCGGTCGTGGCGCGCACCAGGCGAAATGTGGCAGTTCACCCGACCACGATGCTGCCGGGGACGGCCGAGATCGAACGCCAGATACTCGTGCGGATCGAACAGGGCGCTCAATTCGCCGTCTGCTATGCTGATCTCGATCACTTTAAGGAGTACAACGATCGCTATAGCTACAAGAACGGCGACCGTATCATCTACTTGGTTTCTAGGATCTTGCGCGATACGGTTACCGCGTTCTGTCCCAAGGAAGGGTTCGTGGGACACATCGGCGGCGACGATTATATCATGATAATACCGGTAGAGCATATTGGATCGGTATGTAAGGAGGTCATTGACGTTTTTGATACGCTGATCGCGCTTCAGTACAATGAGGAGGATACAAAGGCGGGTCATTTCCTTGGGAGGGATCGGCGAGGACTGCTCTACGAGGTACCCCTCATGACCATATCCATAGGTGTCGTCACCACTAGGAATAGAAGACTGACTCACCCCGCCTATGTGGGAGCCCTGGCGACGGAAATGAAGTCATACGCCAAATCCCTGAAGGGCTCCGTCTACGTCATTGACCGTCGTAGCGACTCCCGCGTTGAGACTGTGGAGGAAGAAGCGGTACCGGAGGTACAGGAATCATAGATGAACGTACGATGTGATTCTTGTGGCACCGTTTACCGAGTGGATCCGGAAAAGGTACCGGCGCGCGGTATTCAGGCTCGCTGTGCGGTCTGTGCGAGCATAATCAACGTCGCGGCTGAATCTGCGCCGGTGTTGGCCACCGAGCCTCAGGCACCAACACCCAGACCTCAAGGAGAAGCGACACCCGCCGCCTCCCGCCCCAGTGCCCCGGTATTTACCCCCACGCCAGGAACACCGCTGCGGCAACCGCATCCCGTGGCCCAACCACAGCCCGCCGCTCCGACCGCAGCGA
>JAZFQE010000152.1:0-36873 GCA_036444955.1 Gemmatimonadales bacterium | reverse complement strand
GGTAGTACTCGACCTCGATAGATGTGTCGAGTCGGATCAGCACCTCGAATTCGGCCGTACCATCTTCTGCTTTAGCAACGACTTTTAAC
Source organism: Gemmatimonadales bacterium (assembly GCA_036444955.1). GTDB lineage: Bacteria > Gemmatimonadota > Gemmatimonadetes > Gemmatimonadales > GWC2-71-9 > B16T1B5. Next base: position 36,784 of record JAZFQE010000152.1, on the reverse strand, counting down.
GTTCCGCCAGGCGCAAGGCCTTCTGAGATACCGGAGATAGTGTATTCTTCGCGTCCGCTGAGGCCGAGCGCGTCCGGTCCCTCCGCCTCCAAGAACTGCAGTGGAAGAACTCCCATACCGATCAGGTTGCTGCGATGGATGCGCTCGTAACTCTTCGCAATGACGGCTCTTGCTCCCAGCAGGGTGGTGCCCTTTGCGGCCCAGTCCCGAGAGCTCCCGGTGCCGTATTCGGTGCCGGCCAACACTATGAGGGGCGTCTGTTCCCGCGCGTAACGCTCAGCGGCCTCGTAAATGCTTATTGTCTTCCCCGACGGAAAATGCTCCGTCCAATTACCCTCTTTTCCCTCCACGATTCTGTTCTTGATGCGAATGTTGCCGAAGGTTCCACGCATCATTACGTCGTGGTGGCCGCGTCGTGATCCAAAGGTATTGAAATCAACCGGCTTGACCCCACGATCGATGAGCCACCGACCTGCCGGCCCGTCTTTTGGTATGGCTCCAGCCGGGGAAATGTGGTCCGTGGTCACGGAATCGCCGAGCCAAACCAGTACGCGCGCGCCTTCAATGTCCGAAACAGGCTTGGGTTCGATCGTGACTTCGGTAAAGAAGGGAGGCTCGGCCACGTAGGTGGATTCCGCATCCCACTCGAAACGCCCCCCGTCCGCTCCAGGAACAGGCAAGTTTTTCCATTGCTCGGTCCCCTCGAATACGGAGCGGTACTGATCCTCGAACATTTTGGGCTCGAGGGACTCAGCCACTGTTTCCTTGATTTCTTCGGACGTCGGCCAAATGTCCCTCAGGTAGACAGGGGTGCCGGCCTCATCGATCCCCAACGGATCCTTCTCGAAGTCGACGTCTATCCTGCCCACTAGAGCGTAAGCGACGACGAGCATCGGGGAAGCGAGGTAGCTGGCCCTTACGTGAGGGTGGATACGCGCCTCAAAGTTTCTGTTCCCCGACAGCACCGCCACCGTGACCAGACCGTGATCAACTATCGCTCTGGATATGGGCTCGCTCAGTGGGCCGCTGTTGCCTATGCAAGTCGTACAGCCGTAACCGACGAGATGGAACCCGAGACTCTCAAGACTGGGAGTGAGGCCAGCTTCATTCAGATATTCGGTGACGACCTTCGATCCAGGGGCCAGGCTCGTTTTCACCCAAGGTTTTCTTTTTAGGCCTTTGGTAACTGCTTTCTTTGCGACGAGGCCAGCGCCTACCATTACGGACGGATTGGAAGTATTGGTGCAGCTCGTAATTGCTGCTATGACGACTGACCCGTCGCTGAGTTGAAACCGTCCGCCTTCATACTCGATTTCGGTGGCGACGGCGGCGCCTGCCTCAGCGGACTGCGCCGGCGAGCTCCCTCCCTCGTCGGACCAAGTTGCCCCCTCCGACTCTGCTACCACACGACGGGCATCGCTCGGCGCAAGATTCGGAAGCACTTGTCTGAACGAGTCCTTCACTTCGCTCAACGCAACGCGGTCCTGCGGCCGCCTGGGCCCGGCCAGCGACGGACTAATCGATCCGAGATCCAACTCAACCACGTCCGAGTAGGCGGGGTCGGGCGAATCGTGCGTGTGAAACAGGCCCTGTTCCTTGCAATAGGCCTCCACGAGAGAGACAAGTTCGGGTCGCCTGGCCGTGCGTCTGAGGTAGACCACCGTCTCTTCGTCCACGGGGAAAAATCCCATCGTCGCGCCGTATTCCGGCGCCATGTTGGCTATCGTAGCCCGATCGGCGAGACCTAGGTTTGACAGCCCGGGTCCATAAAACTCCACAAACTTCCCCACTACTCCTTTCTTCCGCAGTGTTTCCGTGACATGGAGGACGAGGTCGGTAGCCGTCGATACTTCAGGGAGCTGGCCGACGAACCTCATGCCTACGACCTCGGGAAGCTTCATGAAGTAAGGCTGGCCCAGCATGACCGCCTCGGCCTCGATCCCGCCGACACCCCATCCCATCACTCCCAAACCGTTAATCATTGTGGTGTGCGAGTCCGTACCTACAAGTGTGTCGGGGAACGCCGATCTCTCACCGTTTTCTTCAACCAGCCGCACCACGCTGGCCAAATATTCGAGATTGACCTGGTGAACGATGCCGGTGCCTGGGGGCACGACTCGGAAGTTGGAGAAGGCGTTCTGCGCCCACCGAAGCAGCGAGTAGCGCTCGCTGTTGCGCTCCAGCTCCCGTTCGACGTTGCGTTCGAAGGCACGCGAGCTGCCAAACAAGTCAACCTGGACGGAATGGTCGATGACGAGGTCGGTCTGCACTAGTGGATTAATCTTGGCAGGGTCACCACCCAATCGCACCATGGCATCGCGCAGCGCGGCGAGATCAACGACCGCCGGTACGCCGGTGAAGTCCTGGAGCACAACGCGGGCTGGCATGAACGGGACCTCCCGTGCGGATTCATGTTCGGGATGCCAGGAGGCGACGGAGAGGACATCTTCGTCATCGACAACACCGTTGCCAGCGTGCCTTAGGACGTTCTCGAGCAAGATCCGGATCGAATACGGGAGTTTTTCGAGTGCTACTAAGTTTTGCTCGGCGAGTGCTTGGAGCCTGTTGATCGCAACGGTCGATTCACCCAGCCGAAGCTCTGCGCGGGAATTGAATGCGTTAGGCATGCAAGTAAGTATACACTCCGGTAGTTACTTGCTACAGTGTTTTTCGATCCGCGAATGCGAATTTAAGCAGACGCTGCTATCTTGTTACGGGCTTCTTCATTAACTCCCAGATCCCGACAGACGAGTCACCCTGACAGTGCAACCAACCGAAAGAGCAAGACCCGCTTCGGCGGCAACCGCGTCGCGGGCGGAACTCGATCGTCTCTGTGTAAATACTGTTCGCGCCCTCACCATGGACGCCGTTGAGCGCGCCAAGAGTGGGCATCCCGGCGCTCCTATGGGCCTTGCCCCGCTGGGGTACGTACTCTGGTCACGGCACCTCAAACACAATCCGCGCAACCCCGACTGGTTCAATCGCGATAGATTCGTGCTTTCATGCGGGCATGCTTGCATGCTCATCTACAGCATGCTGTATCTCACGGGTTACGAGCTTTCCTTGGATGAGTTAAAGAACTTCAGACAGTGGGGCAGTCGCACGCCCGGACACCCGGAGCATGGCTTAACGCCTGGTGTGGAAACCACGACGGGACCTCTGGGGCAGGGATTTGCCAACGCCGTCGGCATGGCACTGGCTGAAGCACGACTCGCGAGCGAGATGAATCGCCCCGGTTACGATGTCGTTGATCACCACACGTATTTCATTGTCAGCGATGGTGATCTTATGGAGGGGATTTCTCACGAAGTAGCCTCCTTCGCCGGTCATCTGAAGTTGGGTAAGCTGATCGGCTTTTATGACAATAACCGGATAACGATCGACGGTCCTACGTCGCTGGCGTATAGCGACGACGCGGCCCGTAGATTTGAGGCATATGGCTGGTACGTAGACCGTGTGGAGGATGGAAACGATCTCGAGGCGCTTGACCGGGCCATAGAGTCTGCCAGCAGCGAGGGCGAGCGACCCTCGCTGATAATCGTCGATACGCATATAGCCTACGGCAGTCCGAACAAACAGGATACCGCCGAGTCCCACGGTGCCCCCCTCGGCGCCGAGGAAGTGGCGCTTGCAAAGCAGAATCTTGGTTGGGACTACACCGACGATTTTTACGTGCCTGATGAAGCACTCAAGGAGTGGCGTCGCTGTTTGCAGCGAGGTGCAGAGGTCGAAGCCGCGCACAGCGAGCTTTACGCCGAGTTTAAGCAAGAGTATCCCGCTGTCGCCGCTGAGCTCGAACGCAGGATCGGGTGTAAGCTGCCGCCGGGTTGGGAGGAGAAGTTACCGTCGTTCTCCGGGCACGAAGGTGCCGTTGCGACGAGAGCCGCTTCTGGAAAAGTGATCAACGCGCTCGCACCGGTGATGCCTGAGCTGGTAGGCGGCTCGGCTGATCTTAGCGGTTCGACCAGTACGCTGGTGCAGGATTCTAAACATGTCAGTAGCGACGATTACACCGCCCGCAACATCCACTTCGGGGTTAGGGAGCATGGCATGGGCGGGATGCTCAGTGGGATGGCACGGCACGGTGGGTTCATTCCGTATGGGGGGACATTCCTGATCTTCTCGGATTATATGCGTCCGTCGATCAGATTGGCGGCGATGATGGGGTTGAAGGTCATTTACGTTTTCACGCACGATTCCATCGGGCTCGGTGAGGACGGACCAACGCACCAACCCGTTGAACAGCTCTCGGCGCTCCGAGCTATACCGAACATGACAGTGATCCGTCCGTCTGATGCGGGTGAAACCGTTGAGGCCTGGAGAGCAGCGCTCAGTGCCGTCAAAGGGCCTGTGGCGCTGGTGCTCACCAGGCAAAAGGTCCCCCTGATAGATCGTCGTTCTGTGGCGAACGCATCCGGGCTCCTGCGCGGTGGCTATGTGTTGGCCGATTCGGGCGGCGAACCAGCGGTTGTTCTGATTGCGAGCGGCTCGGAAGTAGAGTTGGCGCTAGGGGCGAGAGATGAACTCTTTGAAGGCGGCGTCGTTGCCCGGGTTGTGAGCATGCCGAGTTTAGAGCTGTTCACGGCTCAGGACGAGGGATATCGCTCGAGTGTGTTACCGCAGGGGATTCCCAGGGTGGCGATAGAGGCGGCGCATCCCATGTCCTGGTATCGTGTTGTTGGCGAACAAGGTATCGTAATTGGTCTCGAGCGTTTCGGGGCTTCTTCGCCGTACAAAACCATTTACGAGGAATTGGGGTTCACGGTCAAAGCTGTCGCAGAGGCTGCGAGGTCACTGGTCAACGGGTGACCGGAGATTTGTTGACCGACGGCGCGGGAGTCAACTGGGCGTCTGCAGGGTCTTTGGGAAAAGAAGTCGACGAGTCAGCGATGTCTTCCAGCGCTCGTGCGGTGCTTGACGGACTGCGAACGAAGGACGCTGCCGTGTGGGGGCTGCGGAACGACTGCCCGGAGTTCTCAGACAGATTCGGTTGGCTTGGGGTTCACCGGGAGATGCTTGCCGAAGCGGCTGGGCTGGATGAGTTCGCTGGCGCGCTGAAGGAAAGCTTCGACCGGGTGGTACTTTGTGGTATGGGAGGGGCGAGCCTTGCTGCAGAGGTGATGTGGCGGGTGCTGGGTGGAAGTGAAGGATACCCGTCGCTTCATCTCCTCGACTCGACACACCCCGCGGCAGTCGCTAGGGTTGCACGCAACGGTGATATGCGCAAGACCCTGTTCGTTATTTCCAGTAAGTCGGGAACTACAGTCGAGACAAAGTGTTTCCTGGATTTTTTCTGGGAGCAGACTTCGCATAACGGATCACAGTTCGTAGCTGTAACGGACCCGGGTACAGAGCTTGCAGTGACGTCCGAGGACCGAGGGTTCCTAAAAACTTTTCTGAACCCTCCGGATGTCGGAGGAAGATTTTCCGCACTCTCCTACTTTGGAATCGTTCCTGCTTCGTTGGTGGGAATCGATATCACATCGGTGCTGGAGTCGGCGTGCCGACTGAATCTCGAACAGCCGACCGATAACGGCAGGGAATCGTCCGCCGCGAAATTGGGCGTGCTCTTGGCAGCAGCAGCAGCGGGGGGAAGAGACAAGCTGATGTTCGTGTTGAGCCCGCGGTTACGAGCCTTCGGTCTCTGGCTCGAGCAGCTGATAGCTGAGAGTACCGGAAAGGACGGCAAGGGCATCGTTCCGGTTCTCGAAACCTCCCCCGGCGAAGCGGATGAATATGGTAATGAGCGGTTCTTTGTTCCGCTCTCCTTGCGAGGTGAGAGTGACGTGGCGTGGCAAGCCGAGCTCGGGAAGTTGGCAGATGTCGGCCACCCGGTTGTTGAGATCGTTCTGGATGAGCCTTCTGAAATTGGCGCGCAGTTCTTGTGGTGGGAGATCGTGACCGTTGCTGCTGCTTCCTTAATGAAGATCAATCCCTTCAACCAACCCAACGTTGCACAGAGCAAGGACAGCACCTCGAGGCTATTGGGCGGGGACATCGTTGCAACGGCGACCGCATCTGTTCCCGAGCTGAAAGACTTTCTGAGCGACAGCGTCACGGGTGAGTACCTGGCCGTTCTCGCGTTCGTGGAACCGTCGGAGAGAGTCGATGCTGCGTTCACGGCACTGGCGGCAGCCGCGAATCGGAAGTTCGGGATGCCGATGACGGTCGGTTACGGACCTCGCTACCTCCACTCGTCAGGTCAGTTGCACAAAGGCGGCGCTAAGAAGGGAAGGTTTATTCAGATTGTGGATACACCTTCGTTCGATGTGGATGTTCCCGGCCAGCCATACACTTTCGGTCAGCTGATGAGGGCGCAGGCCGATGGCGACTATCAGGCGCTGACCGAGCGGAATCTTCCAATCGTTCGCATCGAATCAATCAAACCGCTGAGTAACATTCTCCTGGGCTGAATCGAGAGGGCATGTGGTCAGTCCCCGATTGAAGGAAATGCTCCTGGTGGTGGTCGCCCTCGGCACTGCCGGTGTGTGTGTGAGGCTGGGTATCTGGCAGCTCGATCGGCTAGAGCAGAGGAGAGTGCTCAACCGGCTGCATGAACAGAGGCTGGCAAGTTCCCGGGTTCAATTGAGCCGCGTGGCTTCGTTCGATACCCTGGAATACAGGCGCGCGCGCGCCGTGGGAACGTTTGACGAGGATCGTGAGATTGTTGTTGTCACGCGGCGGTTGGGTGGGCTGTTGGGTGTTCACGTAATAACACCGTTGCGACTCGATGATAGCACAGCGGTGCTCGTGAACAGAGGGTGGGTTAGTGCTCCAGACGGGCGAAGTGTGAACTTGGCGGCGTTGGCCGAGCCGGGTCGTGTCAGTGTCCCCGGATACGTCGTGCCGCCACGAGCGAGCAGATCACACGATTTTGCCGGACAGATCGAATGGCCGCTCCATGTTGGGGCCATCTCTGTTGAACAGGTCGAGTCGCTCTACCCGTACGCTCTTCTGCCGGTCATTCTCAGGAGAGACAGAGCGTCCGTACGCGGGGGTTCTGGTTTCACCGCTCTTCCACTGCCGGATTTCCAGGACGGACCGCACTTATCCTACGCCGTCCAGTGGTTTTCCTTCGCGGTGATCGCGCTTGTAGGCACTGCGTTCCTCCTCAGGGCGGATCGTCGCGACCTCGCGGAATCGTGATTGCCAACTGTCGTTGACAGCCATCCGCTTAGGCGGCGAACTGCTTGAGCGCATCGGCATCTACAGTGCCGACAAGCTCGTCAACCTTCTTGCCCTGCTCGAAGCGGGCGAAATAGGGAATGGATCTTATACCAAACCGCTGACATAGCTCCGGTGACTGGTCTGTGTTGATCTTCGCAACCAAAAGTGAGCCGACGCGGTCCTGCGCGATCTGATCAAGCACCGGTGCCATCACGCGGCAGGGGCCACACCAGTCAGCGTAGAAATCGACGATCACCGGAACGCTGGTTTCCTCGATGAGCTTGTCGAAGTTTCCCTCAGTGACCTGAACGGGCCTGTCGAGCAGAAACGGTTTCCCGCATTCTCCGCATTTGGGGCCGTGGTCGTGCCTCGAGAGGTCGACCAAGTTGAGAGTGCTGCAGAACTGGCATTCCAGTGAAGCTTTCAACATGCCTGCCCTATATGTTGCGCCCGATGCCTTCCTCCAACCAGGTTAGCTCATTCGAGAGTACGCGCTGTGCCATTTTGTACGTCCTGGTGTCGTCGTTGCGGAAGACGGATCTGAACAGGTGCTTGATCCTTCTCCGCGAGCCGCGGCAGAAGAGATCGGCAAGCTGGTGCGCTGACGATCCGTGGGCTCGTTCCTCCGGACTCCTGCTCTTGTGCAGCGTTTGCGCTCGACTGCACGTCGCTGCCATTGCAAAGAGCTCAGCGCCGATGTCCACGATTCTGAACAATACAGCCTGCCGCTTCTCCAGGCCGGGGCCGAACCGCACGATGGCGTGGAACAGCGTGCGAGCAAGTTTGCGGGAAGTGCGATCCACGTACCGCAGGTGTTTGGCGAGGGGCCCGAATCCGGCGTATTGTGGCCAGCGACCCCAGCCGATCCAGCGCGAAGGGTACCAGCCCGCATAATAGACGGCTGCCTTGAAGAGGTCTCTCACCTTGGCGCGAGCCGAGGCCTTCGGATTCGCAATGGCTCCAGCCACCTTGAGATGTGTGTCCACGATCTCGCGGGCAATGAAGAGCCTCATTATCTCGCTCGATCCTTCGAAGATCAAGTTGATGCGGAAATCCCGCATCAGTCTCTCAATCGCGTCGGGCTGATCACCACGCGCCTTCAGGCTGGTCGCCGTTTCATACCCTCTACCACCTTTGATCTGGAGCGTTTCGTCAATGAGCTCCCAAGCTTGCTCGGTGTTCCACATCTTTGCGATTGCGGCTTCCAGGCGGATGTCGAAGCCGCCTCGGTCGGACATGAGCGCAGCGAGCTCGGCCAAGGCTTCCAACGCAAAGCCCGTAGCCGCCATAGTCCCGATCTTCTGGGCGATCGCGTCGTGCTTTCCGATTACCTGACCCCACTGAACGCGTGTCTGGCTGAACCTCCTGGCCATGCGCAGGCACGCTTTGATAGCGGCGGCGGACGAAGCCGGCAACGTCAGGCGACCCGTGTTCAGGGTAATCAGGGCGAGCTTCAAACCCTTGCCTTCGCCCCAAAGGACGTTTTCCTTGGGGACTTTGACGTTGGTGAATTTGAGCACACCGTTCTCGATCCCCTTGATTCCCATGAAGTCGCACCTGTGTACGACCTCCACACCCTCCCACGCGCACTCAACGATAAAGGCGGTAATTTTCCTCGGTCCGGTCGTGGCCATAACAACCATCATGTCGGCGATCGTTCCGTTGGTACACCACAGCTTCTCTCCGTTGATGATATAATGACTGCCATCTTCGGAGAGGTCGGCGGTGGTTTCCATTCTCGCCGGGTCGCTCCCGACGCCGGTCTCGGTGAGCGCAAACGCGCTGATTTCTCCTTTCGCCAACCGGGGGAGGTATTTTTTCTTCTGCTCCGGGGTTCCAAACAGTGTGAGCGGTTGCGGGACGCCGATAGACTGATGTGCAGACAGGAGCACGCCGATTGAGCCTTCGTAACTACCGGCTATCGCGATTGCTCGATTGTAAGTCGTCTGCTTCAGCCCCAACCCGCCGTACTCGACCGGAATCTTGATCCCAAAACACCCGAGCTCGGCGAGGCCCTTCATCACGTTGGCCGGAATCTTACGGTTTCGGTCGATCTCCTCGCCATCTACGTTCTCTTCTAGGAATTTTTCGAGCTTCTCGAGGAAAGGCTTCGCTCTTGCTTCTTCCTCGGGATCTACTCTGGGAAAGGGGTGGACGAGGTGCAGCAACAATCTGCCGTTGAAGAGTTCCTTGACGAAGCTGGGAGATGTCCATTCGGTTTCCCGCGCCGCTTCAGCAACTTCCCGGGCTTCCTGCTCTGAGACTGCGGTCGCTCTAGCCGCTATGTGTTCTTTATCCTTATCCTTCTTTTCTGTCGCTACTGTAGTCACCTATGTTGTTCCTCTGGAAGGTTGCCTCCGGCATACCGCCCAACTACACAACAACCAGATGCCGCAAACTAGTTCCCTCCGTCAGGATTGACCACCCCTGTTTTACATCATGAAACGAGCGAGAATCGACTGTAATCAGTGGTGCGCAGACGTCGATACGGCTCGGTGACCTTGTAGGCGGCCAGTGCGCCGGATACATTTTGGCGTTTGCGAGTCGTCACACTGTATCCATTCGTAATGCAGCAAGAGTTAACAAGCATCGACTTTTTTAAGGTTTCTATATGGGTGAAGTAGATGGCTGAAGACCAGGAGCCAAAGCCTCTTTACCCGTCGCGAGCCGCTGCAGGGGCGTTGTTGGGTCGCCAGCTGTACAGTCGCTGCCCGGCCCCCGTTCTGCTGCTGGGAATTACGCCGACCGGTGTCGAGATAGCCGCCAGTGCCGCGAAGGCAATTGGATGCAGCTTCGATGTCATAGTAGGCGCACACATTCGGTTGGAGGGTAAGGACGCTGTCGGCGCTTTGGCCGAAGATGCTGAAGCTGCGATCGCCGCGGAATTTCAACCCCGGTTCGATCTCATGACCACTCTCGAGGAGGCAATCGACCACGCTCGCAGGGTCATCAAGCAGGAGCGCCTCCTGTTTCGCGGTCACCGATCCATCAGACCCGTGGTGGGGATCAATGCGGTTGTGATTGATGGGCATGTTACGTCGCCGTGGAAGCTGCTGGCGGCCGCGCGGGCGCTAGAGGAGATGGGTGCCGCGAAGGTATGGATGGCCGCGGCGGCTTGCACGCTAGTGGTCAAAGAGAGAATAGCCACAAGCCGCCATGAGCTGGTGTGTCCGTCTGTACTAATGGATCCCACCGGTCACCCTCGCCCATTTGGTGACGTGATTGACCCGAACGAAGCGCGTCTGAAGAGCATCGTCGTTGCGCGTGACGCGGCTTAGTCTTTGGCTGCTCGGCGCAACCAGCGTCTGGTGCGCACCGCTCGTAGCACAGCTTTCACCTCCATCCAACGGCGGAATCGCCGAATTCGATCGACTCCTCCACCAGCTCACTGAAAACCGTCGCCTACTCGTCATAGGTGCGCATCCAGACGATGAAGATACCCAACTGCTCGCCCTGGCATCCCGCGAGTACGGTGCCCGGGCGGCGTATCTCTCGCTTTCTCGCGGAGAAGGCGGCCAGAATTTGATTGGGGTGGAACTCGGACCGGCGTTAGGGTTGCTAAGGTCTCAAGAACTTCAAGCCGCAAGAGGGATAGACAGAGCGCAACAATATTTTAGCCGCGCATTCGACTTCGGGTTTACGAGATCACTCGACGAGACGTCCCGCTTCTGGCATCCTGACTCGATACTCAAAGACGCCGTGCGCGTGGTACGGCGTTTCAGACCACACGTGATCGTATCAATTTTCTCCGGCACTCCGCGAGACGGTCACGGCCAGCATCAGGCGGCCGGCGTTACCGCATTGGCAGCGTTCGGTGTTGCGGGCGATTCCAATCATTTTGCGGAGCTGCTGACAGAGGAGGGCCTTCAACCGTGGCGGCCCTTGAGATTCTATCGGTCCGCGTGGATCGATCCGAATTCGGCAACACTCCATCTCTCCACCGGTCACGTTGAGGCGCGAAGCGGTCGCTCCATTCACCAATTGGCGATGGACAGCAGGAGCCGGCACCGCTCGCAGGATATGGGTCGTCTTCAGAGAGTTGGTCCCGCAAGCACGAGTCTCATTCTCGTCGAGTCTGTTCAATCAGCTGGTGGTACTGGACTGTTCCCCGATTTTGATCGTCAGCGGAGCTGGTTGGCTGAGCTAGCTGACTCGCTGCGACGAGAAATTACCGCAGTTAACCTCAGCGCCGCCGTTGTGCCGTTGCTCGACGCCCTCGCGAGGTTGGGTGAGGATTCTGTTGGAAACAAAGAGCTCGTTGAGCAGGCCCTGGGCATTGCAACGGGCTTATTTGTTGACGCTCTAGCGGATGATGCTGAGTTGATCCCGGGACAGAACTTTGAAATTGCAGTTGAAGTGTACAACAGCGGCTCTTTCGAGATCACCGTTGATCAAATTAATTTTGCCGCTCCGGACGGTTGGACCTTTGAAGCCACCCAATCCGAGCAGGGGCGGATCCTGCCAGGCGAGAGTAGGACCGTAGCTTATCGCGCCGTTGTACCGGGTGACGCCAGATTTACGCAGCCATACTTCTTGGAAAGCCCACGCTCCGGTTTTCTTTACGATTGGCGAGGCACGCCCGCCGAACACCGTTCACTTCCATTCCAACCACCTATGGTTACGGTGCACGTCCAGGCGCGTGTCTTCGGTGCGGGTACGTCGTCCGAGCGACAATTTTCGCTCAGTCGCGAGGTTTCCTATAGATACAACGACCAGGCGCGCGGGGAAGTGCGCAGAGAGGTGCGTGTCGTGCCGCGCATTGACGTCACACTTAATCCCAAGATGCTGGTCTGGCCGTCGGCTTCCCGTGACGCCCGTGAGGTGGCTGTCACGCTCACGCATAATGGCCCCGATACAACTGCAGGTACGGTCGACTTGATTATCGACGGCTGGGAACAACCCTCCGTTCAGCGCTTCGCGTTCAGTAGGAGTGGAGAGTCACAGGTTTTCTCCTTTGCGGTTGTTAGACCGGACCGCGTATCGTCTGCGGTCGTAGCGCTGCATGCTATTGCTCGAACGGACGGCGGCGAGGAGTTCGATAGCGGGATTGAGTCAGTGGAGTATCCACACATCCGCACTACCTCATACGTTCTGCCTGCTGAGGCAAAGATAATAGTGGCGCCGATCTCTTTCCCCAACGCCCGCCGGATCGGTTACATAAGAGGCGCGGCGGACCGCGTACCAGAGGCCCTCGAACGGCTCGGGGTACCGGTACAGATGCTCGGTAAAGTGGATCTGGAGTCCGGTGACCTTTCGGCGTTCGATGTGATAGTTGTGGGAAGTAGGGCATACGAAACCGATTCGTCGCTCAATCTGCACAACGATCGACTTCTTGACTTCGTACGGAGTGGTGGCTTGGTCATCGTTCAGTATCAGCAGTATGCTTTCATTAGAGGAAATTTTGCTCCATTTCCAATGGAAATTGCAAGGCCACACGATCGCGTGACTGATGAAACGGCGCCGGTTGTCGTGCTCCAGCCAAACCACCCTGTCTTCAACTCCCCGAATGAAATCAACGATGCCGACTGGAACGGTTGGCCCCAGGAAAGGGGACTCTACTTCGCGCACGAGTGGGATGACGCTTACCAATCCTTGTTGCGCATGTCCGATCCCGGTCAGCCGCCGCTGGAAGGCGGCCTGTTGGTCGCTCGTTACGGCGAGGGCATTTATGTGTACACTGGCTTGAGTTTTTTCCGAGCGCTCCCGGCTGGCGTCCCCGGAGCGTCTAGACTGTTATTGAACCTCCTAGGACTTGAACTTGAAGCCCTACCCTGACTTGCTGATGAAAAATCGAATTGCGCCGGTCATGTTGCTTGCGTCCGTGTCGTTTACGGCGTGTGGAGACGGGCGCACGCCCCTCGTGATCTATTCCCCGCACGGTCGGGACTTGCTGGAGCGCGCGGAAGACATCTTCGAAGCTGCAAATCCCGACGTTGACGTTCGCTGGCTGGACATGGGCTCGCAGGACGTGCTGGATAGGATTAGATCGGAGCGTTCTAATCCCCAGGCCGACGTGTGGTTTGGCGGACCCTCGATCTTGTTTGCCCGGGCCGCGTCCGAATCCCTGCTCGCGGCCTACCGGCCCGAATGGGCGAGTTCCATACACCCGCGCGGCCGAGGTGCCGGCGACTTTTATTTTGCGGCCTACGAAACCCCTGCGGTAATAGCCTTCAACTCCAGTGCCCTTACTAGGGAGGCAGCTCCCACCGACTGGGATGAAATTCTGGACGCGAGATGGCGCGACAAGGTGGTGATAAGAGACCCGCTAGCCTCGGGAACCATGCGTGCGATCTTTGGAATGGTTATGCAGCGGGGCCTCCGGGAGGGAGGTGACACCACCCTTGGAGTACGCTGGCTCCGGAGACTCGACGGCCAAACTCGGGAGTACGTGATCAACCCCGCCCTCCTGCACCAGAAGTTGATCAGACAGGAGGGGATTCTCACTTTGTGGGACCTTCCCGACATATTGGTGGAGGGTAATAAGGGACAACCTTTCGATTACGTCCTCCCTTCGAGTGGGACGCCGGTAATTGAAGACGCAATAGCGGTCGTTCGAGGCACTCGACGCCCGGAGCTGGCGAGACGGTTCGTGGACTGGGTCGGATCCGTGGAAGCCCAACTTCTCGCTGCTCGGGAAGTTTTTAGGTTACCAGCAAGAACGGATCTTCCGGAAGATTCTTTGCCGCCGTGGGTAAATGCCGTTCGATCTGATCTAGTTGTCGAGGAAATGGACTGGCAGCTCCTAGCTGACAGCGGCTCTAGCTGGATGAGGTATTGGGACAGAAAGATCCGCGGATCGGGTGACGAGTAGTCTGTTAACTAATGCCCGAACCCTTCCTCCAGATCCAAAACCTCACAAAACGGTTCGGAACTCACGCAGCTGCCGACGACGTTTCGCTCGAAATTGAGCGAGGCGAAATTTTGGCGCTCTTGGGACCAAGCGGTAGCGGCAAGACCACCATGCTGCGGTTGCTCGCAGGTTTCGAGAGGCCGGACTCGGGATCCGTGCAGGTCGACGGTCGTAACGTGACTTCACACGGCCCCGCCGAGCGCCGTTTTGGAATGGTCTTCCAACACTATGCGCTGTTCCCACATCTCAACGTTGGGGAGAACGTGGCGTTCGGGCTCACCAACCTTGCGAAACTCGAGATCCAAAACCGCGTATCTGAAGTTCTCGATCTTGTTGATCTGGGCGGATTCGAAAAACGGGATGTGAGTTCGCTTTCGGGCGGCCAGCAGCAACGTGTTGCGGTTGCTCGTGCTCTCGCTCCCAACCCTCCGGTGCTGTTGCTCGATGAGCCTCTTTCGAACTTAGATCCTGCGCTGCGTGAGAAAACGCGGACAGAGCTGCGCTCCGCACTCAAGGAAGTGGGTATCACAACGATCTTCGTCACCCACGAGCAAGAAGAAGCCTTCGCGCTGGGTGACGTAGTGGCGGTGTTGAACGAGGGGAAGCTACAGCAGGTCGGCCCCGCTCCCGAGCTGTACGAGAATCCCAGCAATTTGTTCGTCGCCACTTTTGTCGGCAGGGCTAGCGTGCTCAGGGGAACGATGGTTGGTATCGATCGTGCGAGAGTTGCCGACGACGTGGAATGGGACGTGAAGGTCGCGCGGGGAATGGTGCAGGGAACTGCTGTCGATGTGGTGGTTAGGCCGCAACATCTTACGCTCGGCACCAGAGGAATCGAAGGAACGATAACGTCTGTACGTTATGGCGGAGCTCGCGCGTACTTCTCGCTCGATGTGGGAGACAACGAGCTCGAAGTAGAATCGTCGATCCGTTCTGCAGCGGTGGGGGATAAAGTGCGCGCGACCGCAACCATGGCGTATGCGTTTCCGCGGGAGCCGAGTGAGGCGTAGATACGGCGCGGTACTGGCGGTCTTTCTCGGGTGGATTGTCGTCTATCCTATCACTCTCGTCGTTGTCGAAAGTTTTCGCGGGCCGGATGGTTGGACGCTTGTCAATGTCGTCGGTTTCATTCGCGATCCGAGCGAGTGGAGTGCATTGTGGAACAGCATCTGGATTTCTCTGGCCAGCGTGGTGCTTGCCGGTGTCATTGGCGTGCCGCTGGCGTTCGTCTTTGAGAGGCTGGAATTCCCGGGCCGAAAGGTATTAGGGGCCCTCGTTGCTCTGCCGATAGTGCTTCCTCCGCTTGTCGGTGTGATAGCCTTCCTGTTCCTGTATGGCGAAAGCGGGATCGTAGCACGAGCGGTGACCGGCCTGTTGCGTATCGACGAGTCTCCCTGGCGACTCCGCGGAGCGGGAGCGATCCTGCTGGTCCACGCCTACTCGATGTACGTGTATTTCTACCTGTTTGTACGAGCTGGCCTCGCAAAGATCGACAGCTCAATGATCGAGGCCGCTCAATCACTAGGGCACATGCCGGTGGATATAGTGAGAAAGGTGACGCTTCCCCTCCTGAAACCGCAGCTCGCCGCTGCGGCGCTGCTCGCACTGATGACCTCCCTGGGCTCGTTTTCCGCGCCGTACATCTTTGGTGGTGGCTTCCGCGTCATGACAACGCAGATTGTTGCCTCAAAACTGAACGGTGACATGCCCGCCGCGATGGTTGAAACGACACTGCTTGCGACGGTCGCCCTAGCCGGTCTCTTCCTGTTTCGGCGGTTTCAGGGTGAGCGCTCTGTGGCTATTATGAGCAAGGGTATACCGGCAACAGCCACGCAAATAAGTCAGCCGATCGCACGATGGGGCGCTGCAATCATAGGTTGGCTCTTCGCTCTGTTTCTGCTTCTTCCTCACATCACTCTGGTTATGGTCTCGCTGGTTCCGCTAAACGCCTGGACCACGGAGATCCTGCCGGCGCGATACTCACTGACCAATTACGCCACACTGATTGGCGAACCGGAGAGATTGAGACCCCTGCTCAACTCCCTATGGATGGCCGCCGCAAGTACGGTTGCCGTACTTGGTGTTGCGCTCTGGGCCGGTCGTGAGATTGTGCAGCGAAAAGTCAGAATGCGTGGAGCGATTGAGAGGCTTCTTAGCGTACCATGGGCTGTTCCAGGCACGGTTCTGGCGATTGCACTGGCCACTATGTTTAGTCTCAAGGCTCCGCTGGCGGGAAGATGGGTCTTGGTGGGAACAGTCGTCATCCTGCCGCTCGCTTACTTCGTTCGCAACATCCCCATCGCGGCGGGGGCGGTTGTTGCCGGGTTCAGACAGCTCGATCCCTCGCTTGCGGAAGCTGCTGCGTCACTTGGTGCGGGGAGATTCCGCACGATATGGAAAGTGACGATGCCGCTTCTCAGACCTGCGCTCCTCGTCGGAGGAGCGCTGGCGTTCGCGACCGCTGTGGGTGACTTCGTTACGTCGGTTGTGCTGTACACGTTCGAGACAAGGCCGATATCGATCGAGATACTGGGGGCGCTAAGGCAATTCGACATCGGACAGGCCGCCGCTTACGGTGTCGTGCTCATGTTCGTAACAGCGGGCGCCATGGCGCTGGGGACTAGGCGATGAAGAAGATCTCGGTGCTCATGGCCACCGTGTTTGTGGACATGCTGGGGTTCGCGATAATCTTTCCGCTTCTACCTTACTACGCGTTGCGTCTGGATGCGGACCCGTGGATGATCGGGTGGATAATTGCCAGCTTCTCGATCGCGCAGCTGGCTGCCGCGCCTCTGTGGGGACGGTTCTCCGATCATTATGGAAGACGCCCAGCGCTGCTAATTGGACTAACCGCTTCGGCGATTGCCTACGTCGTCTTCGGCCTGGCTACGAGTTTGTGGATGTTGTTTCTGTCCAGAGTCGTCCAGGGCGTTGGCGGCGGAACTACCGGTGTGGCGCAGGCCTACATCGGTGATGCGTTTGAGCCGAAAGATCGAGCCAAGGCGCTGGGCTGGCTCTCGGCCGCCACGAGTGCCGGTGTCATGATTGGTCCTGCGATCGGTTCGCTCTCAATAGGTCTGGGATATGCTGCTCCGGGGCTCATTGCCGCGACACTGTGTATCACGAACATCGCCTTTGCTTGGAGGTGGTTGCCGGAATCGTATCCTGGCAAGAAGAGAACGGCAGACGGAGCCCAAGATACAATGCCGACCCGCAAGATCAGAGCGGTTATGTGGGAAGTGTTGAGCCGCCCCTATAAGAGACTGCCACGGCTGATATGGATCTACACCGTAGGGATGCTCGGATTCATGTCCATGGCGGCGGTGTTGGCGCTCTATCTCGATGCGCGATTCGGAATAACAGAGAAGACGATCGGGCTCTTCTTCTTATATATCGGTGCCCTGTCTGTGATAATGAGAGCTGTGGTACTCGGCAGGCTGGTCGACCGGTTCGGCGAGACCAAAGTCATGCGTTTCGGTACTGTTTCCCTGGCTCTCGGCCTGGCCTTGAGTCCGCTTCAAGGTTCGGCAGTCGCATTTGCGGCGGTATCGTCGCTGGTGCCCATCGGCACGGCATGTCTTTTCCCGTCGGTGTCGGCTCTGGTGACTAGATTGGCACCCAAGTCGGAGCTGGGACAGGTATTAGGAGTGCAGCAGTCGTTTGGAGGAGTTGCGAGGGTGTTCGCGCCTATATGGGCGACCGCGGTTTTCCAGGGGATTGGTATTGCCACGCCGTTCTTTGTGTCCGCAGCGGTCGTCGGGTTAGTTACGTTCCTCGCTCTAGGCGTGCCAATAAAAGTGGAACCGGCGGGGGCAGTCGAGGCTGCCTAGTTGCTTACATTGCTCCGCTCATAAATGAGCCGCCCGCCAAGGAAAGTCATGAGGACCTTGGTATCAAGGATCTGGTCTTCGCTCACACTCATTATGTCCCGGTCGAGGACCACAAAGTCTGCGTACTTGCCGGGCGACAGCGATCCCACCACGTCCTCCATGAAGGCGGCCTGAGCGGGCCACAGCGTCATACTCAGTAACGCTTCTTCTCTACTGGTACGCTGTTCGGGATGCCATCCGCCCTCCGGCCAGCCGTCGGCGTCGCGACGGGTAAAGAAAGCGCGGAAGGAGATCAGCGGGTTGGCGGACTCGACCGGAAAGTCTGATCCATTTGGTACGATTACCCCCGTATCGAGCAAAGATCTCCAGGCGTAAGCACCGCGTATCCTATCCGGGCCGACTCGGTCCGTAGCCCAGTACATGTCACTCGTCTGATGGCTTCCTTGCATCGATGGGATCACGCCAAGTTCTGCGAAGCGGGTGATATCGTCGGGGTGAAGGATTTGGGCGTGTTCGATTCGAAAGCGATGATCGGCGACCGGAACTTCGTCCAGAGCGGCCTCATATGCATCGAGCACGTTGCGGTTACCCCGGTCTCCTATTGCATGGACGTTGAGTTGAAACCCGTTGCGCAGCGCCCGGACAGCCACCTCGTGAACTCGTTCGTACGAAGCTGTGATTAGTCCGCGGTTACGCGGATCATCTGAATAGTCCTCCAGCAGGGCGGCACCCCGGCTGCCAAGTGCGCCGTCCACCTGGATCTTGATGCTACGAATCCAGATGCGGCCGTCGTACAGGCCGAATTGAGGCCCGCGTCGCAAGTAGTGTTCCAGGTTTGCGTCGTCGTTCGACACCATGATATAAGATCGGAGGTTGAACTCTCCTTCTCTCGCCATCTCCTCGAATACGTCGATAGTGTCTTGGCCTACACTGGCGTCGTGGATACCCGTCAGTCCGAACGCGCTCAAGTGAGCTATCGCACCGCGCGCGGCTTCACGGATCTCCTGCGACGATGTGGCAGGAAGCCTGGCTTCGGCCGAGTCGGCGGCGTTATCGATTAACACCCCAGTCGGGTTGCCCTGTTGGTCGCGCAGGGTACGTCCACCTTCCGGATCACTCGTAGCGGCGGTGATACCCACCAGATCCAGTGCGACCGCGTTGAGCAACACCGCATGGCCGTCGATTCGTTCGAGGAAAACGGGGTTGTTAGGAACTACCGTGGAGAGCTGTTCATGGGTGGGAAACTCCTTGTTTTCCCAATCGTTCTGATCCCAACCATATCCTCGAATCCAGACTCCGGGTTGGGTGGTGGCCGCTTCCTCGGAGACACGCTCGATAACGTCGGCAAATGACGTGGTGCCGACGAGATCGACTCGCCTCAAGAACATCGCCAAGAGGGCGAGGTGGGCATGCGCGTCGATCATACCGGGAATGACGGTCAGTCCGCTGAGATCGAGACGTTCGGTATTGGGGCCTTCGAGCGCTAACACCTCGGCTTCGCTTCCCACTCTTACAATTCGATCTTGACGCACCGCGAAAGCGGTGGTGACAGGATTGTTTACATCAGCGGTGTAAATCGTAGCACCCGTGACGAGCAGGTCGGCCGGCGCCTCCTGAGCGGCGACTGAGTTAGCAAACGACAGACAGATCACCAGCCCGATTCTTATCTTCATTGCTCAATTCGCTTTCTGGTTCCCGGACTGCTGGTATGGGTTACAGATGTTCGGCGAGAAACGCGTGCATTTTCTCACGGTACTCGGTGCCCGCTCTATCATACATGTCGTTGTGTCCTGCGCCCTCGATCAGTACTAGCTCCCGCGCCCGCCCTGCTTCCGCGACCGCGCGCCCCATCCGTACCGGAGCGATACGGTCATCGGTGCCATGGAACACAAGCAGCGGAACGTCGATCCTCGTAGCGCGCTCAATGTTATCGAGCGACAACCGGAGCAGAAATTTCGGCAGCAGTCGGTAGTGTACGTCCGCCATGTCCTGCGCGCTCGAGATGGGGGAGTCGAGAATGATGGCCTTGACCGGGTTTTCGTTGGCCAGATACAGCGCCACGGCGCTGCCGACCGACCGACCGTAAACAGCAATGCGCATACTGTCGATATCGTGCCGTTCGGTCATGTACCGCCAAGCTGCCTCCGCGTCGCGATACAGGCCTTCCTCAGTCGGCCTGCCGTCGCTTTCACCGTAACCACGATAGTTGATAATCAGCAGTCCCAGCCAGGAAGGTTTCAGATCTCGCAGGATAGGGGCCAGCACGTCGACGGTTTCCATATTGCCATAAAACCAGATCATGCCCGGGCTGTGGGACGTGCTGGAATCCAACGCTGGGAGAAACCAACCCCCGATGTCCACCGAGTCCGAAGTTATCAGGCTCACCAGTTCTCCTTCCGGAAAACCGAGTGCAGCAGGTTCCGGTAGATGAGATCTGGGACCGGGAAACGCGAGGCGTTCCTGGTTCTTCCAGGCCAGCACGATGATCACCGCGTAGATGATCAGCGTTATTGCGACGAAGCGAAGGATGATTGGGAACACTAGTGCCGGACCTGTGCGATCGTTTTGAGCCGTTCAATTGTAACTGCTAGATGGTGTTCAATCTACCGGGACAGACGGCGGCTTGAGTTTCCGCCGTAGGGCCGAGATATTCATAGCTGTCAGTTATTCCTCACCTTTTTGTTGCAGGACGGTTCCCGTGGCAATGAAACTTAGTCCCAAGGGCATGCTCAAGATGGAAGCGATTGAGGAAGCCACGCGCAAAATGGATAGAATTCGCGGGTTCGTGGAACAATATGCGGTGGCGAAACGCGGTCAGGATGTCCTCCTAATACCAATGCGGCGCACCGCGACTGACGTTTCCAGAGTGTTGCTGACGGGGGGCTTCGGTGTCATAGCGGATAGCGCCAAACAGATTGCTCAGATCGCCAGGCCAGGTGGCAATCAGCATACCAAGGCGCGCAGCTTTCGAGAGTTGGTTGGGAGGATTTACGCGGCGTTAGAGCGGGCGACCAAGACGGTTCGGGCAGAAGAGTCTAAACAGGGATCTCAAGAAGCTGATTGACCGAGCGCTCAACCTCCCCACCGTGAGTTAGGGGCAGCACGTGCCCCGCTTCCTCCACCACCCGAAACTCTGCGTGCGGTAACGCTTCCGCGAGCTTTCTTCCCTCAGACACAGGTAACAGCGAATCTCTCGAACCGTGCAAGACAACTGTGGGCACGGTTAGTCTGAATAGCGAGTCTGTCACATCAAAACCGTCCATAGCCAGGCGGTAGGAACGCATTGCGCGCCAGTCAGTGTTGCGCCATCCGGCCAAACCGATCGCTAGATCGGACTTCGCCTCAAGTGCGCCGAAATCGACCCGACCAACGGCGAGACTACCGCGGCAAGTCAAGCGCTTCATCGCCCGCATGATCGTCGGCCGGGTCCAAAATTGCACTATCCACTTCACCGGTACCCTCATTTCCGTCCGCCTGATCCCAAACAACCGAAGCTTTATAGCGTCGAAAACCCTTCCTCCAGTAGCAGAGATCAGCACAAGTCCGTCAACTTGGATTTCGGCGGCGGTTTCGTGACGTGTCAGCCAATCGAGGGCCAACATGCCCCCGAAGCTGTGACCAACCACGATTCTGCGTCTGGCGAAACGCCATCGCCGATCGCTGCGTAGTTGGTTTGAGAGGACGTGCCTGTAGGCGGCCAGCTTGTCGTCAGCCGGCTCGGAGCCTCCGCCGGGTAGGATGACGCCGTTGTAGTCGCACGAGATCGTGGGGAAGGGAAGCTTTGGAAAGATGGTCTCGTTGAGGCTCATGCCGGGCAGCAACAAGACTACCGGTTGAGCATCTGTTGAGCTGACTGGCTGGGTACCGTCGGCGTGCGCCGCGTTCATGGCCTGTAACATATCCAAGCGGCCGCACGCCAGGTGGAACTACTTGGCCGCTCTAGGTTAGCGGTGTTCGGTTTATGCTGGTAAGTATTCCCTTGTGCCTGAAGGAGGTTCCAGTGACGAATCTCCCCGGTTCTATTGAGCGGGTTTGCGGGACAGCGTCAGAAGCGACCCTTCCGTAACTTTCCAGTCCGCCACTTCGTGACCCGGCTCTTCGTCGCGTAGGGTTTCCCGAGGAAGCGTGACGCGGCACTGCTCGGCCACCCTCAGTTCGGCATCCTCCATCAGTGTTCTCCACCCGATCTCATCCAACAGCTCCATGTGCACGCCCACATCGCTCGGCCAGGTGTGACTGACGGTGTTTTCGGTGTAGTAGTCCACCATACATGCGAAGCAACCACCTGGTTTGAGAATGTGACTTACCTCGCGAGCCGACTCGGGTAGGTCGGGCAAGTAGTAAAACGCCTCCATGGAGAAGACCGCATCGAAACTGTTCTCTTCGAAACGCCTGTAGGGAAATGAGGAGTGAATGAACTCCACGTTCGCGTACTGTTGGGACAATCCGGTTGCGAGCGCCACCATCTCACTGGAGGTGTCAATGCCCACGCATCGTCCCTCCGGCGATGCAGACGCCGCCCACCTGACGGTGTACCCGTTGCCACATCCAATGTCCAGATAAGATGATCTGGGATGCAGCCGGAGCTTTTTGAATGCTATTCTGGCGAACGGAGCGTGTGAGTCGGCCATGCTGTCCGCTCTTCCCGCAGAGGCCCACTCGTCGAAGACGGCCTGGACGCGCTCCACTCTCTTTTCGCTACCGTCACTCATACGCACTTGAACGCTCAAACCTCAAACGTGCGCTCGACCATCCACGTCGGCGCCGCCCAGGTTGGCCACCACTTTGGCCAGTTCCTCGGAGTACTCGGCGGCGGAATTGAAACGCTTGTCGACCCGTGCCGCCGCTCCCCGTTGCAACACCCCCGCTAGACTCCGCGGTTTGGTCCGCTCCCACGTGCGTTTGCTGTTTCGTAACCATGAAAGTAAGATTGTCTCGGCGCCCTTCGAGTTCAGAGCGTAAGATAATAGGGCACCGCTAACCACAGACATTCGCTGCGCAGCTCCTATGCCGCTCATTCGTCTGACAAATCTCAGTACCGGAGAATCGCAGAGGTTCGAGATTGCGGAGGTCAAGATCGGCCGCCATCCTGATCTCTCTCTCTGTATATCCGGACCCGGCAGCGAAGTCGTATCCACGACGCACGCACGCCTTGTCGTTCAGGAGGGAAAGTGGTTGCTCGAGGACCTCGGCAGCCGCAACGGAACTTATCTGGACGAGGCGAAGGTTCCGCCGGATTCGCCCCGGTTTCTTGCGGTGGGGAGTGTCATACGGCTCGGCGAAGCAGGTCCGCGGTTCCGGATAGACGAAGTTTCGACACGTTTGGTGGCGCCGACCGTTGCCGAGCATGCCATCGCCTCGCCGATCGACAAGACAGCTCCCATGGAGGCCGTTTCAGAGGAGTCATCGCTCCAAGCAGCTGAAGAAGAAGGGACTCCGGCCTCTCCCACAGCAACTATCGTCCTCGAAGAACAGCGAACCGGTAAGTCCTACAAGGCCAGTGGTGGTCGGATTCGTATTGGGCGCGGCATGGAGTGTGAGGTGCGCCCGGTAAGTTCGGGTGACACTTCGGTCTCGCGCGTGCACGCCGAAATAGTGCTCAAGCCGGACGGCAGGTGTGTTATTGTGGACGCGCGGAGCCGCAACGGAACACAGGTCAACGGGCGGGATCTCAAGGGAGAGCACCCGCTGCGGATGGGTGATTCGGTGACTCTCGGAGATGGCGGCCCGGAGCTTCTCGTGGCCTCGCTCGACCTTCCGGAGAGAAAGCTACCACCGTCGGTAGGCAGCGAATCGGCTGAGGTTGCCGACGACTCCGTTCCTCCTCTCCCTCCCCAAGACCCGCGAAGAAGTTTCGGCGGACGGGGTGCCACCGTTTTCATGAAACAGTTGGTGGCCGAGGCATCGCGCCGGACTGCTGGCCGGACGAGGAAGCTGGTGTATGGGTTTGTGATCCTGTTGGGGAGTTCGGTTGCCGGGGTTTACTGGTACAGCGAGTTGAGAGTAGGGGAGACCATTGCCGCGTTGGAAGAGCAGCGACGCGAGCTAATAGCACAGCGTCAAGCGTCCGATTCGCTGGGTCGCGCGGCGGCGGAAGAGAGGGAACGGCTGAGCCTTCAGCTGGAAGAAGCGCGGGCGAACGCGGCGCCCACGGCCATGCTCGACAGTCTGCGGCAGGAATTGGAGGCGGCCACTCAGCGCACCACCGATCTGGCGGGGGCGCTGATTCGGGCGCAGGCGTCAATGGCCGAGCAACTTGCGGCCGGCGAGGCAATCAGACAGGACGCTGCAACCGAGCTATCGAGGTTGAGGAGCGAGCTACGAGACGCCAACGCAAGTCGCGTATCGGTTTCGCAGCTCGACAGCCTGAGGCAGGCGATCGCCTCTGCTGAGCAGCAGGTTTCGGGGATTGAGGGCAGAATAAGAGCTGTCAGGGGAGTCGATCTGGCGGCCGTCTCTCAGGCGAACCAAGCGGCGGTGGGGCTGGTAACGGCCTACTCCAGGAGAAACTTTTTCCACGGTTCCGGGTTCATGATCTCCGAATCGGGGTATTTTGTCACCAATCGGCATGTGGCGATGCCGAACGGACGTAGGGCGGATTCTGTGTTCGTCGCCATGGCGGACCAGCGCTTCATGCGCCAGATGCGAATAATCAACGTAGCGTCGCAAGACGGTCCCGACCTGGCCCTGCTCCATATGAGGAATTACAGCGGACCCTACATGGAGAGGATAGACTGGTCGGGCACTCGAGCGAGCCAGGGTGGATCCGCGGCGCTGATAGGATTCCCGGCAGGTGCGTCAACGGCGTTGGACGAGTCGCAAACTGTCCGGACATCAATGAGCGCGGGAATCTTTAGCAAGGTGACACGAGACGAAATTCAGTTTGACGGATTTACGGTGGGTGGCTCCAGTGGTAGTCCCATATTCAACGCCGATGGTGAGGTTGTAGCGGTTCACCATTCCGGACTCTCCGAGAGTGCGGGGTTGGGTTTTGCAGTGCCCATCAGGCAGTTAGTTCCCATCCTACCCGATTCGGTCCGCAGGGTGTTGGGGGTTCGTTAGAAGGTCGGACTCCGCGGATCCAGTGCATCCCGCGCCCCGTCACCCAACAGGTTGCACGCGATAACAGCTAGGGCCACGCACAGACCCGGGAAAACCGATATCCACGGAGCGTTGACCAGTGCGTCCCTGCCTGCCGCTATCATGTTGCCCCAGGACGGAGCAGGGTGAGGAATCCCCAATCCCAAGAAAGACAGACCCGCTTCGAGCGCGATCGCGTTGCCGACTGAGAGTGCCGCCGCGACGAACACGGGCGTCACTGAGTTGGGAATCAGGTGATGCCAAACTAGATGGTTTAACGAGATACCGCCCGCGCGCGCGGCATCCACGAATGGGCGTGACAGCAGTGAACGGACTTCGGCTCTGACCAGACGCGCGATGCTCATCCATCCGGTGAATCCCAGCACCAGCACGACAAGCAAGAGACTTGAATCCCAGATAGTCACGAGCGTCAACAGTAGGACCAGTCTCGGCAACGCGAGGAACACGTCCGTCAGCACCATCAATGCCCGCTCGATCGCCCCGCCGAAAGCTGCAGCGGTTACACCTATCGCTACACCCAGCACTATTGCAACGGTAACGGAGAGAAGGCCGACTGAGAGTGAGATCCGCGCCCCGAAAATCAGTCGGCTGAGAATATCTCTCCCATACCGATCCGTCCCCAGCCAATGAACGATCCCGTCACCGCCGCTCTCCAGCGGTGACAAGAACCTGTTGGCGATCACGTCGCCCTGGGCGATTGGGTCGGCCGGCGCGATGACTGGCGCCATCACCGCGGCAAGCGCCATCACGCCCAAAATCGCAGCGCCGGCAAGCGACCGCCTGTCTCTGAGTAGCTTCTTAAGTGGGCTCACGAAGCGGAGTTCCTGGTCCTGGGATCGGCGACGCCATATAAAAAGTCCGCCAGCATGTTGCCGGCAACGACCAACGCAGCATAGATGGCTGTCGTCGCCATTATCACCGGGTAATCCCTTGCCAGTACCGCGGCAACCATCTCTCTTCCCATGCCGGGCCAGGCAAAGATCACTTCGACGAATACGGTTCCCGAGAAGAGTGCCGGAAGCGAGAGGCCGAGCAGCGTGACGATGGGAAGAAGGCCGTTGCGGAGAACGTGCTTGATCTCTATCCCAAGTGTCCGCATTCCTTTCGCGCGGGCGGTGAGCACAAAGTCGAGGCGACGCACGTCGAGCAGGCTGTTTCGAACGAAGCGCGACGTGCCCGCCGCTCCAATCGCGGTCAGCGTTATTAGCGGCAGGGCGGCGTGCCTGAGTCGGTCGACGAATGCGTGCCACGGTCCGAGGAAGTCGGCATTGAGGGAAGAGACTCCCATAGCCGGTAGCCGTAGCCACTCTGGCCACCCGTGGAGAGGAGCATGGTAGGAGAATACCAGCACCAGCATAATCGCCAGCCAGTAGGCCGGCATACCATACACGAGAAGATTGAACACTGTGAGGCCGGTGTCGAGCCTGGTTCTGTTGTTGATTGCCTGGATGCTTCCAACGGCTATTCCGATGATATAGGTAAGCAGAAGCGAGGTGACCGTAAGCAGCAGAGTGTGGGGGACCGCGCCGCTGAGCACTTCAGTGACCGGACGCTGTTGGGCTATGCTAGTGCCCCATTGACCGGTAACGAATCCGATCATCCAAGTGAAGTACCTGACCCAGAGCGATCGGTCGAGGCCGAGTGCGTGCCGCGCGCCCTCCAGTTCCTCAGCGCCCGCGGCCGGTCCGACCCACAGCCGGGCGGGGTCGCCCGGAGCTAAATTGATCAGAATGAAGGTCAGGGTTACTACGCCGAGCACTAACCCGAGCGCCTGGGCTAGCCTGAATAGCAGTCTCTTCACTAAGCTAAGACGCGGCGTGTGTTGGGGAATCGCATGTGTGGTGCCTGCCTGCATCGGGCCGGCGTCGGATCCATCTGCGACAGTTTTCTTCGCATCCGGCGCTGACCTCCAGTCCATCAACTCGCTCGTAGCCGTTCATCCTCTCGCAAAGCAGGTTCAAAAACACGTCCTCTTTCTCACACTCGCGGCCTACGACAGCGCCCTTGTTCCGGTCCCCCGTCTGGCGCGCTGGAGCTGGAGCCGTGGCCGGACCCGATTAATGCTGCAACTGCGAGACGACGTCTATTGGCATGACAGTGTCAAGACCACGTCATCGGACGTTGCGTGGACGTTGGAAATGGCAATGCGTCCAGCGGTAGCGTACCCACGCCGGCGCGACCTCGATGCAGTTGCATCCGTGGAAGTTCTGGATTCTTTCTCGCTCGCGCTCAACTTCAACCACAGTCAGCCGGTTTTCCCGGACGTCTTTACCGATCTGGCAATCTTACCCGCACACAGGTTTGAAGGTGTCGCCCCGGAGCAGATCCGCAACTCTGAATTCAATCGCCGTCCCGTAGGCAACGGTCCGTTTGAGTTCGTGGAATATATTCCCAACCAGCGTTGGGTCTTCCGCCGCTCACAGTCGTTTCCATCAGATCTCGGTCAAGCAAACATAGATCGGTTCGTAGTTGTGGTGGTGGACGAATCGGTCACAAAACTGGCGGCGCTCACATCTGGAGAGCTTGACTTCGCCGGTATCAATCCGGCGCACGCGACTTTTGTGAACGACAACCCCGAACTCCAAGTGCTCGACTACCCGCTCCTCTTCTCCTACGCGCTCGTCCTGAATCTCCGCCGCAATCCGTTCAGCGTGAGACAGATAAGGGAAGCTATTTCCCTGGCAATCGACCGTCAGACGATCGTTGAGGCGTACGTCTACGGTTACGGCACACCAGCCGAAGGACCCGTGCCACATGAGCACCCGTACTACACACCGGTAGGTGACGTGACTTTTGACCCCGACGCGGCGCGCGCGATTCTCGACGGTCTGGGTTGGCTCCCCGGGGTAAACGGCATCCGCGAGCGCGACGGCCGAAAACTGGAATTCACTATTCTCACGGTGGGTACGGCTGACAACGCGCTCGAGCAGCTGTTGCAGGAGCAGCTACGCAAGGTAGGGATCGGCGTCTCGATTCGGCAGAGGGAGCTCGGTGCGTTTCTCGATATAGCTCAGAGTCCGGCGCGCGACTTCGATGCGCTGGTAACTGGAGTACCGGGGCTGTTGTCGTTGAGCCAAATCGCCGCCATGTTCGAGGGCGACGGACCTCTCGCATATCCGGGATACGCGGGTTCTGATTTTTCCCGTGTAGCGGCTGCGGCGGCCGAAGCTACGGCAGAGGTAGAGCTCGAAGAAGCGTGGCACGCGGCACAAGCTGTCCTGACGCGCGACATTCCCACGGTCTGGTTGTATCACGCGCGCGGAGTTCAGGGAATGAACAGACGAGTCGCGGGTGTTCGCATGGATTTGCGAGGGGAGCTGGCCGGCATAGCGTCGTGGTATGTCGGAGGAGAAAGACGACATTGATTGTAACTACGCGGGCGCCCGTTCGGATTGACTTTGCTGGCGGATGGACTGACGTAGTGGATTTCGCGAGTGATGAGGGCGGCGTGGTCGTAAGCGCGGCGCTCAACCTCTACGCGCATGCCGAGATCCGCACCGGTGGAGAGCGAATCAGTTTGGTTGCAGAGGACATGCTGGAGAGAGTTTCTGTCGCGAGGCCGAGTGACCTCGCGTACGACGGCAAGCTGGACCTCCACAAAGCCGCTATCAATATGCTTCCAGTTGCGGGTGGCATAGAAGTACTCACCCGCACGGATGTGCCTCTCGGGTCGGGCCTCGGCGCCTCAGGAGCGCTGGACGTGGCCCTCGTCGCTGGTCTCGTCAGGTGCAGGGACGAGGAGTGTGATGTGGTTGAACTGGCTGAGATGGGTTATGAGTTGGAGTCGCGCGAGCTGGGACTGCTTGGCGGACGGCAGGATCAATACGCAGCGGCCTTTGGCGGTTTGTACGAGTACACGTTTGACGGGGAAAGCGTCTCGCGCAAAAAGCTGGAACTCGACAATCGTGCGGCGACCGATCTCCTTGCACACCTCACCGTCATCTACTCGGGCCGATCTCACTTTTCATCGGCCACGCATGAGCATGTGTGGAATGCCTACCGAGCACGTGACGCCACAGTGAGCGAAGCACTCCACGGGATGCGTGCTGCCGCCGTCTCAGCGGCTACGGCAATCGAGGCAGCAGACTGGAAGAGTTTGGCGCGGGTCGTGGACGAAAATTGGAGCCAGCAAAGGCGCCTCCACGCCACCGTCAGCACGGAAACAACGGAGATTATAGAGCGACAGTGCAGGGAAGCGGGGGCGTGGGCGGTGAAGGCAACGGGAGCCGGAGCTGGTGGGTGCCTGCTCGTAATGGCTCCCCCGGAGAACAAAGAGCGCGTAACGAAAGCCGCCGCCGCGGCAGGCGGCGAAGTGCTATCCTTCGAGTTCGATTGGGATGGCGTTCAAGTCTGGGAGGGGAGCGCGGATGTGGACGGCGGATGAGTTCGCCGAAAGCGTGAGCAAAGTGCTGGCGGTCCCGTTGTGAAGGCCGAAGTGGTTCCGCTTCTGGAGGTTGCGTGAGTATCGTCGTCGTTCTGAATCGGCCGAAGAATAGAGTTAACGTCGCGTCCGTCATTAGAGCGATGAAAAATTTCTCCCTGACCGAACTCCGTCTTGTCTCACCGGCCGAGTTTGATCCGCATCGGCTCGAGGGAATAGCTCACAACACGGGTGACATCATAGAGCAGGCCGTGGTCTTTGAGGACTTGCAGGAAGCACTGTCGGACTGCACTCATGTTGTAGG
Organism: Gemmatimonadales bacterium; assembly: GCA_036444955.1. Classification (GTDB taxonomy): domain Bacteria; phylum Gemmatimonadota; class Gemmatimonadetes; order Gemmatimonadales; family GWC2-71-9; genus B16T1B5. The sequence continues at coordinate 7,151 of JAZFQE010000152.1, read as the reverse complement.
TCTCACCTCCAGATTGCGAGCTGCGAAACGTAATCTACAATCGGCGCGGGAAGCCGCGCCCGAGATAGTTTCAATTGCCGAGGTTGATACGGCAGCCTTGGTGCTCGGCCCCGAGGACAAAGGACTCACAAACGATGAACTAGATCTGTGTCATCGCTCGGTGACCATTGACACTAGTGACGAACATCCCTCGCTGAACCTGGCACAGGCGTTCATTCTGATTGCGTATGAGCTGTTCCTAGCTCGAGGAATGTCGCGAAGTATCAAACCGCCACGGCGACCGACCGAACCCGCCACCCATGCAGACATCGAGCTTCTCTGTCACGACACTCAGCAGGCGCTGGAATCGGTAGAGTTTTTTAAATCGAGGAAGCCAAGGAACATAATGAGGACGGTGCGCGAGTTGTCACATCGAGTTCCCGTTGACAAGCGAGAGGTGAAATTGCTGAGAGCGATGGCGCTCGAGGTGATGCACTTTCTCCGTCGCAAAGGCGTCTGATCCCAGGAGAGGTAGCGAGGATCATGTGGAGTTTGTCTGGGCGTGAGCCCGCCGGAAGATTGCTGACGGACAACTTCGCGGGCCGGCGAGCCGTCCGGTGATCCGTTTCGGCGCCCGCAGCTCCGGAAATGGGGCGGTTGTTTTGTCGTGCCTTTTCACTATTATACTGGGCGGGTTGTTGTGAATTTGTTTACAATCTGCCCGTAGTCTCACCCAGTTATTCTGTAACACAGAGTAGTTCACCGCTCTTCAACGACCGCGAAGTCAAGGTCGGGTGGGGCAAGGGTGTGCTTGGCGAAAAGGGGTTAATGGGACGACGCACGCTTCTAGCCATCGGCTTGATTGCCATTACGGCGGTCGGTGCCAGCGTTATTGTCCTTCGTCCCCAAGACACTCTCGGTCAGGAAACAGCTAACTCCCAACCTTTCGTTGCTCCGATCGACGTTGACACCAATTCTCTCAGAGGACCCAGGCAGCCGGTGTTTTACAGGCACGATATTCACGCCGGCCAGTACGGGATGGATTGCAGGTATTGTCACTACACTGCTGAGGTGAGCTCGGAGCCGGGGCTGCCCACGATCTCCACGTGCATGGGATGTCACACGATCATCGGAAGCGGTAACCCGGAGGTGCAGAAGCTGCGGGATGCCAGCAGTGAGGGACAGCCTATTGAGTGGATACGGATACATAATCTTCCGGACCACGTTCGGTTCCCACACATGTTGCACGTGAACGCCGGCGTCACATGTCAGACGTGTCACGGCGAGATTCAACAAATGGTGCAGGTCTACCAGTTCGCACCACTGAGGATGGGTTGGTGCCTAGACTGTCACAAGGAGAACGACGTGACTACCGACTGTCTTGCGTGTCATTACTGAGGCGCGTGGCTGATGTCTAACGGGATGGATCGCAGACGATTCCTCAGGGTGCTTGGCGCCACCGGGGGCGGTGCGGCTGCGCTGTCGGGATGTGCCGGGGACGCCGCGGAAAAACTAATTCCTTACCTCGTCCCACCGGAGAACCAAATCCCCGGTCGGGCGACGTGGTTCGCATCGACATGCCGGGAATGCCCGGCAGGCTGCGGGCTTCACGTGCGAACTCGCGAAGGACGTGCTGTAAAAGTGGAGGGGAATCCTGCGAGCTCGATCAACCGGGGGAAGTTGTGCGCACGGGGCCAGGCTTCGCTCCAGGGGCTTTATAACCCTGACCGAATCCGTGCGCCGATGGCACGCGCCGCGTCGGGGGAGTTCCAGGAAATCAGTTGGGATGACGCCATAGCCAGGGTATCGTCAGCCCTAACCGGGGAGGAAGGGCGGAGGATTTGGTTCCTCACGGGTAACGAGGCGGGCAGTTTCGACAGTCTGATAAACGACTGGCTTAGAGCACTCGGCTCCACGGGACATGTTACATACGAGCCATTCGGTTACGAAGCTTTACGGCACGCTAACAATCAGGTCTTTGGGATCGACGCCCTGCCCTCGTATGACTTTGCCCAGGCAGGATTCGTGATCTCCTTTGGGGCCGATTTCCTCGAGTCCTGGCTTAACCCGGTCGAGAACGCAAGGGGGTTTGCGCAGGCGCATGGGTTTAGCGGTGGTGGGATGGGGCGGTACGTCCACGTTGAGCCCAGAATGAGCATGACGGCGTACTCTGCTGATGAATGGATCGCGCCGCAGGCGGGCACTGAAGGCGCGATCGCTCTCGCAATGGCGCAGGTCGTCCTGAGCGAGGGGCTGGGGAATCCGCCAAGAGGGGCGTCACGGCTCGCCGCGTCCCTGGCGCCTTTCACGCCCGAAAGTGCCTCCGAGTTGAGTGGACTTCGGGCTGACAAGATTCTGGCTCTGGCCAGAGAATTCGCTGCGGGCCCGTCCGTGGCTCTCGCGGGTGGAATCGGTGCACAGCATGATGAGGCGCACTCTACGGCCGCCGCCGTCAACCTACTCAACTACGTGGCGGGGAACGTGGGAACCACGGTGAACTTCAATGCCGAAATAAATGCCGCGGGCGGCTCGAGTTATCAGGGACTCGCCGACCTCGTTGGGGCGATACGTGGTGGGGATGTGGGCATCTTGTTAGTTCACGGTGCGAACCCAGTCTATGCGGCGCCGAGGTCAGGGTTTGAAAGTGTCCTTGGCAACGTCAACCTCAAGGTGAGCTTCTCCCGGTTCCTCGATGAAACTACGTCGCTTTGCGATGTGATCCTGCCCGACCACGATCCGTTGGAACAGTGGAACGACTACGAGCCGCGCACCGGCGTTTACGCTCTACAACAGCCAGTGATGCAGCCGGTGTTCGACACCCGGCAGACTGGAGATGTGCTATTGGAAGTGGTTCGTTCGGTGGTTGGCGCCCAGACCCGGAGGCTGAGGGCGGCTTCATATAAGGAATACTTGCAAGGCCGCTGGGAGCGGCTTCGCCGCCGACTCCGCGACCCCCGTCCGTTTGACGTCTTTTGGTCCGAATCGCTCCAGGCTGGCGGTGTCTGGACCGACGCTCCAAGCCGGAGGGTGCGTTTGGCGGCAAGTGCCCGTCAAATCGCGGGAAGTGCGTGGGTGGCGCCGAGCAGCGGCTACACGCTCATTGCGTACCCCTCAGCTGCGCTGTACGACGGGCGGGGTGCCAATCGCCCCTGGCTCCAAGAGCTACCCGACCCGGTGTCGAAGTTTACCTGGAGCAGCTGGGTGGAGATGAGTCCGCATGCCGCGCAAGAACTGGGCGTCTCCGAGGGTGACATGCTCCGCGTTGAGACCGTCAATGGTTCCGTTGAAGCACCCGCGTTCATTTATCCCGGTCTTCGGGACGACGTGATTGCCATGCCGCTGGGGCAGGGACACACAGCTTTTGGACGGTACGCCAAGGATGTGGGCGTGAACGTCGCCACCCTGCTCAACGGGCAACCCACGGCGTTCGGTGGCCTCTCGCACTACATAGCCGCCAGCGTGACGAACACCGGTTCGCACGAACGAGTGGCCAAGACTTCCGGGCGCAATCGACAGATGGGTCGTGGAATCGCTCAGGCTACTACGGTGGCTGCGCTACTCGGCGAAGGAGTCCAGGAGGAACACCACGAAGATCACGCGGCTCCGGTCCCGGATCACATTGAGGACGTTTTGGATCGCTGGCAACAGGAACAGTGGGAGGATACCGAGCACGGTAACTATGCTGGGGAGCATCCGCGCTGGGCGATGGTGATCGACCTGTCGCGGTGCACCGGTTGCAGCGCCTGTGTTACCGCTTGCCACGCCGAGAACAATATCCCCACCGTCGGTAAAGAGCAGGTTGGCCGCGGGCGCGAGATGGCATGGATACGCATTGAGCGGTACTACGAGGACACACAACCAGGCGAGCCCTTGGAAGTCCGTCTCCTGCCTATGCTATGCCAGCATTGCGGTAATGCGCCGTGCGAGCCGGTGTGCCCGGTCTACGCAACCTATCACACTCCCGACGGATTGAACGCTCAAGTGTACAATCGTTGCGTAGGTACGAGGTACTGTTCCAACAACTGTCCTTACAAGGTTCGGTACTTCAATTTCTACGACTATCCAAACGAAGGAGACGCAGCTTTCTCCTGGCCGGAGCCGTTGCACTGGCAACTTAACCCTGACGTGACAGTGCGGGAGAAGGGTGTGATGGAGAAGTGCACCTTCTGCGTGCAGCGAATCCGAGGTGCTCAACACCAGGCGACGTTGGAGGGGCGAGAGGTTGGCGACGGTGAGATTGTGACGGCATGCCAGCAAACCTGTCCGGCCGACGCGATCGTTTTCGGCAACCTGAAGGATCCCAACTCGCGCGTGTCGCAACTGGCGGGAAGCGGCCGCGGGTACCACGTGCTTGAGAGCCTGAATACGTACCCGGGAATCACGTACCTCAAGAAGGTGCGCAATCTGCGGGAAACCTGAGCTGAGCTGATGGCAACAGCGGTACAGGTTGAAAAGACGGGCAAGCCGCCCACCTACGCGCGGATTACGCGTGACATCGCTGCAACGCTCGGGCGTCCGAGCAAGGGCTACTACATCCTGTTCGGCGCCGTGCTCGCCGTGCTCGGAATCGGATTCATCGCCCTCCTGTATCAAATACGATATGGCCTCGGCGTTGCGGGCTACGTGCCGCCCGTCATGTGGGGTGTCTACATCACGACCTTTGTCTTCTGGGTAGGTATCGCGCACTCCGGGACGCTGATATCCGCCATCTTGTTTCTGTTCCGATCCGCGTGGCGCACGTCTGTTTATCGCACGGCTGAGGCCATGACGGTGTTTGCGGTGATGACTGCTGGCCTGTTCCCCCTCATCCACGTGGGGCGCCTCTGGTTTGCCTATTGGTTGATTCCCTATCCCAATCAGCGGCAACTCTGGGTGAACTTCAAGTCGCCTCTCGTCTGGGATCTATTTGCGATTGGTACGTATTTTACCGTGAGCACGGTCTTCTTGATTGTAGGTCTCGTTCCCGATGTCGCTGCTGTGCGTGACAAGGCGCGAGGCTGGCGCAAAAAGCTGTACACGATCACGTCGGTCGGCTGGCGAGGCACGGATCAGCAGTGGCGGCATTACACGCGGGCGTACCTGTATCTCGCCGCGCTCGCCACACCTCTGGTCCTCTCGGTTCACAGCGTGGTGTCATGGGACTTTGCGGTGTCCATCGTACCCGGCTGGCACGCGACGATATTTGCCCCGTACTTCGTCGCCGGAGCCATCTATTCGGGAGTCGCGTTGGTGATCACCCTCCTCGTGCCGCTGCGAAAAGTCTTCAAGCTCGAGGAGTACATAACTCAAGACCACTTCGAAAACTTGGGCAAACTAATGTTGCTGACTGGGTTGATAGTCGGGTATGCCTACGTGGTGGAGTTTTTCATAGCGTGGTACAGCGGAAATCCGTTCGAGCAGGATGCGTTTTACAACCGCGCGTTCGGTGAGTACTGGTGGGCTTCGTGGACCATGCTTCTTTGTAACGGGGCGCTTCCGTTCCTTCTCTGGATCAGGAAAGTGCGACGGAGCATCCCGGTGTTGTTCGTCATTTCCCTCTTTGTCAACCTGGGCATGTGGTTCGAGCGGTTCGTGATAATAGTCGTTTCGCTGTCGTTCGAGTACGAACCGTACGCGATGGGGCATTACACGCCAACGTGGGTTGAGTGGGCCATCCTCGCGGGGAGTTTTGCTTGGTTCTTCATGTGGTTCCTACTGTTCGCGAAGAATTTCCCAACGGTGTCGATAACCGAGGTTAAGGAAATCATCCCGATGCCGAGGAGAAAAGAGCGCTCGTGAAGAAACCGCCCGGGGGCATCCTCGCGATATTCGAGCATATCGATTCGGCGACGGCATCGGTCAGTGCCTTGAAGAAAGTGGGCTACAATGATCTTACAGTGTACAGTCCTGTGCCGAGCCACGAGCTCGAGGTGGCTGTCGGGCATTCAGTGAGTCCCGTACGCCTGTGGACACTCTTTGGGGGTCTGGCCGGTCTGGCCTCGGGATTTGCTCTCACGCTGTGGACTTCCTACGACTACCCTATTGTCGTCGGCGGAAAGGGAATCGGATCAATACCGCCGTACATTGTGATTGCCTTCGAGCTCACAATTCTGTTCGGCGCCCTCTCCACGGTTGCGGGCTTGATAGTGCACGCCATCCGCAATGCGCGGTCGGCTGCGTATGATCCGAGATGTACGGATGATCGCATCGGCATCTTCGTGCCTTGCCCGGTCGAGCGGCGGCGGCAGGTTGAGGAAGTGCTCCGGACCAATGGAGCTGAGGAGGTACGCGTTGAAATTTAAGATTGCGTGCCTCGTGGCATTGACCACCCTCACAAGCTGTAGCCGCGACAGCTGGCAACGCTCTCCCGGACCGGACGACGTTATCGGTGCCGTGCCGTGGTTTGCAACGATGCGGAAAGGAATCGCAATAAAGCCGTACGAGATGCCACTGCCGCCGGTCGAGGGTACGGTGCCCATAACGGGCGTGGAGCTTCCGCTGCCGATCACCAGGGATAACCTGCGCAGGATTGACGCACTTCCGAACCCGACTGAGCGAACTTCTGAGTCGTTAGAGCGAGGCCGTGACAGGTTCAATATTTACTGCGCGCTTTGCCACGGTGATGCAGGGAGGGGTGACGGCTCCATCAATAGCGCAATGTTCAACATCATACCGTCGCTGGTCACCGACCAGGCGCGACGCTACACGGACGGCTATCTCTACACGATAATTCGCCACGGAAGAGGCAACATGCTCGCCTACGGTGACAAGGTGCGCGGCGTTGACCGGTGGCACGTCGTCAATTACGTGAGAATGCTACAGGGAGCTGCGCAACAATGACGGCGGTTACGCATGAGGAGATCTATCGACGGGGTACTGCCGCCCCGGCGCAGGGATTTCTGATAGGTGGCGCCGTTCTCGCCATCCTGGGACTCGGCCTGTTCATCGTACTGGCAAACGGTGACGATCCTGGTCGCGCTTGGCGAATCTACCACGTCAACTTTGTTTTCTTCACCGGTGTAGCGCTGGGGGCTGTGATCTTCGCGGCGGTTCATCAGGTCGTTAAGGGTAAGTGGGCTGGCCCCATCATCAGACTCGCAGAGGCATCTGTCGCATTTCTTCCCTTTTCGCTGATCTGTTTCCTGTTTTTGTTTGTCGGCAGAGATCACCTGTTTCCGTGGATTGAGCACCCC